>WQYY01000053.1 GCA_009780995.1 Desulfuromonadales bacterium | reverse complement strand
TGCGCCCCTACGCATTATGTAGAAACATGTAAACTCAGGCTACACCTGACTTGATAGGTTTTCCCTGCGTTTGACAAGATGCGAAATCCCGTAGGGGCTGCAATCTGCCGCCCGCGATCGCAATCAATGAAACAACGGGCGGCAGATTGCAGCCCCTACATGTTTTGTGTTTTATTTTCGCGCTTTTCGTGTCTTTCGTGGTTTAATCTTTTGGTTTCTCTCTGTGTTCTCTGTGCCTCTGTGAGGGAATAATAGCTTCCGCAGGTACGCTTTTCTATATAATGTCCTCTCAAAAAATGCTATACAGATTCATCTGCCATACTCAAAATTGCATAATATTCCCCATATGAGAACGCCATGACATTTATTGAAACCCTACAAAATGAAATCCTCGTTGGTGATGGAGCGGTAGGTACAATGCTCTATAACAAAGGGGTCAGTTTTGATACAAATTTTGAACACCTTAACCTTATAAATCCCGCCATAGTAAAAGGTTTACACCTTGACTACCTGACGGCAGGTTCAGACATTATAGAAACAAACACATTTGGAGCGAACCGTACCCGCCTGACCTCTGTTGGTCTTGAATCAAAAATAAAAGATATAAATATTGAAGGTGTTAGAATCGCCAAAAACGCCATTGCTGAATCAGGTAAAAGAGCCTATGTTGCCGGCTCTGTGGGGCCTTTGGCAAAAGTAACCGTTGATAGTGAAAACCTTACAGAATCTGAAATAACTGATCTGTTCCGTGAACAGATATTTGCTCTGGCTGAAGGTGGGGCAGACCTGATTATGCTCGAAACTTTTTCAGACCTTGGGCAAATACTCTCTGCTTTGAGGGTGGCAAAAGAGACCGGCCTGCCAGTAATAACATCAATGGCTTATCCTGATGGCGGGAAAACCGGCAGCGGCGTTGGTGTAGCCCATGCGGCAAGAGAACTGCAACTTGCCGGCACTGATGTTATAGGCGCAAATTGCGGTGCAGGGCCAAGAGAGATTCTTCAGACTGTCAAAATAATGGCAACTTCTACAGACAGACCTATATCGGCATTTGCTAACTCAGGTTTTCCGGAATATATTGACGGCCGTTATATATACAGAACAACTCCGGAATATTTCGCTGAAATGGGTTTTGAGGCAGTAAAAGCCGGTGCGGTCATTGTAGGCGGCTGCTGCGGGACAACCCCTGAGCATATAAAGAAGTTAGCGGAGCGGATAAAGGGCGAAAAACCGGTATCCCGTAAAACTTCAGTATACCTTACTGAATCAAGTGTAATAACTGAACAGAAAGGGGAGTTTGACGGTTTTCTGGCTGCTTGGAAAAAAGAGAAATTGATAACAGTGGAGCTTGAAACCCCTAAAGGGCTTGACCCGTCAAAGGCCATAACAGGGGCTGCTATATTGAAAGAGGCAGGTGCAGATGCCATAAACTTTGCTGAAAACCCTCTGGCAAGAGTCAGAATGGGAAATATCGCCCTTGCAAACCTTATTCAGGAAGAGGTAGGAATTGAGGTCATTGTACATATAACCTGTCGGGACAGAAATCTTTTAGGGCTTCAATCTGACCTTATGGGAGCATCTCTATTGGGAATCCGTTCTATTCTGGCTGTTACAGGAGATCCTGCCAGACTTGGGAATCAGATAGGCTCTTCATCAGTGTACGATCTCAATTCATTCGGCCTGATAAAGCTCCTTGCAGACCTCAATTCCGGTTTGAACTCCCTTGGACAGCCACTTGGAAAGGGAACAGGCTTCAAAATAGGCTGCGCATTCAACCCAAACACTCCGGATATCGATGCTCAGATAGACCGCCTTAGTAAAAAAGTAGCGGCAGGGGCTAACTTTACCCAAACACAGCCTGTTTACAGCTATAAGACTGCCATAGAAACGGCGGAAAAGAGTGAGCATTTTAATATACCGGTACTTATAGGGATCATGCCCCTTGTTAGTGAGCGAAATTGTGAGTATCTCCACAATGAAGTCCCCGGTATAACCATTCCTGATGAAATCCGCAAAAGAATGCAGGGTAAAGAAAAAGAGGACGGGAGAAGAGAAGGGTTACAGATAGCAAAAGAGCTAATAGAAAAGATATATAACAAGGTTGACGGGTTCTATATTATTACGCCTTTTGACCGCCATGAGCTTTCAGCGGAGCTGGTACAGTATATAAAATCCCTTAAGCCCTGATTTTCCGCCAGACAAGAGACAAGATAAAGAAAAGGATATTAAGCAGCACTATAACCCCGCCGGCAGGAAGGTTAAGAACGAATGCCAGTAAAATCCCCCCTATAACAGAAATCACAGAGAAGAGTGTTGCAAAAAACATCGTTTTTCCGAAGCTTCGCGCTACCTGTAAAGCCGTAACGGCAGGTATAATAAGGAGCGCCGAAACCAGAAGAATACCTACGACACGCATAGCGAGAACAACTGTCAACGCAGTAAGAAGCGCGAGAATAGAATTGATCTCCGTAGTTCTAATGCCGCTGCTTTTTGCAAGTTCTTCATCAAAAGATATGGCTATAAGCTCATTGTAATAAAAGAATACAACTCCTATGACCAGAATAAACAGGAGAATGGCAATAACAAGCTCGCTGCTGCTGATTGCCAGAATATTTCCAAAAAGATAACTGAAAAGATCAACATTAAACCCGCCTGCAGCACCAGCCAATACCATACCAACGGCAATACCAGCCGCGGAAACAATCCCTATAGCTGCATCGCCGTAAATTCTGGCCTTTTCAGTGAGCTTTAGTATTCCAAGGGAAGATAAGAGAACGATGGGGATAGCCACTATAGTCACATACATGTCCTGTGCCCTTAAAACAAGGGCAAACGCAACACTCCCAAAAGTCACATGCGAAAGGCCGTCACCAATAAGGGAGAGCCTTCTTAATACAAGAAAAACTCCGAGAACCGCGCAGAGCGCCCCAACAAGAACACCGCAGATCATACCTCTCTGCATAAAACCGTATGAAAAAATCTCCAGAATATTCAAAAAACAGCTCCGTAATAACAGGTCAGTGCTGATGACAAATTAAATGTTGAGCATATTCGCCAAAAAAGATTGTCATCTCTTCTGATTTGCAAAAATCGCTGAAAGTTCCGTCAAAAATTATTTTTTTATCAACATAGATAAAACGGCTGGCATAATTACCGATACTCCAGGTATCGTGGGTAATCAGCATTATTGTTGTGCTGGATTTTTTATTCAGATCATCAAGAAGCTCATAAAAATGATCTCTTGTTTCAGGATCAAGAGCTGTTGTGGGCTCATCAAGTATAAGGAGAGAAGGTTGATTTACCATAGCCCGCGCAAGCAATACTCTCTGCTGCTGCCCCCCTGAAAGTTCCCCTACCAGCCTGTGCCGCAAATCTGCAATCCCCATCTTTTCCATTGTTTCAAGAACAGCAGCTTCATCTTCTTTACCAAATCTTTTAGGAAAACTTTTTTTTGAAAGCAGCCCCAGCCTTATAACCTCTTCTACTGTTCCCGGGAAATTATGGTTGAAAAACTTAATCCTTTGCGGTAGGTATCCTACCTTTCTCCAATCCTGAAACTCTCTCTGTGGCGTACCAAACAGATCAACACTTCCTTTATCATGTTTTACAAGGCCCAAGACCATTTTTACCAGAGTGCTCTTGCCGGAACCGTTAGGGCCCACAATACCGACGTAATCCCCCTCTTGTACCCTGAAGGATATATCTCTGAGAACCTCCATGCCATCATAGCCGCATGAAAGATTTTGGGCTGTAAGTATATCTACTGACATTCAAGCCCTTTCCTTAAATTTTCCAGATTCATTTCCATAAGTCCTATATATGTAGCTCCATTGGAAAGCTCATCTTTTGTAAGATTATGTATCCCGTCCAGTTCAAGCATCTTAGCTCCTGTTTCTTGGGCAATAGTCTCAGCAATCCTTGGTGAAAGGAGCTCTTCATAAAATATATACTTTATGTTATCTCGCTTTACCTGCTGTATAAGCTCCATCATCTGCTTTGGCGTAGGCTCACTGTCGGCAGTCATACCATATGCAGAGCGATAAGAAAGGTTATATCTTTTAGCAAGGTATGCGAAGGCATAATGCCCGCCATGAAGGAATTCTCTTGTTTTACAGACAGAGAGCCCTTCTTTGAACTTATCATCAAGAGACTTCAACTTACTCTTATATGCAGCGGCATTTGCCATAAAATATGCTCTGGATTCAGGCTGTTTTTGAGCCATTCCTTCTGCAATCGCATCCACCATTATTGCGGCATTATCAAGATCCAGCCATATATGGGGATCTCTCCCACTTTTACGCCCTCCATCGTCGTCATCATCTCCCCCAACAGCAGAAATATATTTTGCATCACGGCCAGCCTCAACAGCAAGGGCTTTACCTGTTCCCCCTTCAAGCAGCTTAACTGCCCATGGTTCCATATCTCTGCTTGTAAAGATAAAAATATCCGCCTGGTTTATCTTCACAATATCCTGAGGGGTGGGTTCAAAACTGTGAGGTTCAACGCCGGGAGGGAGGATAAGGGTCACATCAACCTTGTTTCCGCCTACATTTTTGGCAAAATCATAAACAGGGAAAAGAGTTGTTACAACATTAAGTTTACCTGAAGATGGCCTGTCATGCTTTGAACAGCCCGGAGCCAAAAATATCAGGAGGATAACAAATAATATAAGCCACTTTTTCATAATTTCGCCATTTATAAGTTTATCAATCAGGAAGCAAGGTACCGCTTTATGCTCTCAGCAAGAGTATTATATATTCTTTTACACTCTTCCTCATCTTTTTCCAGCAGAGTTACCCTGAATCCCTGATGATGCGTATTAAAAGAAGAGAGAGGCACAACGCATATCCCTGTTGCGGCAAGGATATAATAAGAGAGCCGCTTATCAGGAGCCACATTAGACCCATTTACAAGACCCTCCACAAGTCCCTTTACCTCTGAATTATCTATAGCAAGAAACTGCTTATTGTTAAGAAGACCGTCCTCAAAAGCAACAGACATATAGAAAGCTCCGTTAGTCCGGTTTACCCTGAGCCCCTTTACACCTTTAAGTATATCACTTGTAATGTTGCTCATCTGCTCATAACTCTTTATCCGCTTGTCAAGATACGTCTTATATTCAGGGTGAGACATAATCTTGGGAATACACTTTTGTGGCAGGGTAGTGGAGCAGACCTCATTCATTTTATATGTAAGTATTGCATTTACATACTTCTGAAAAGCCGTATCAACAGCATAATTGTAAACCTCTATCCAGCCGCATCTGGAGCCAGGCCATGGGAACTCTTTTGAAATCCCTTTAAGGGCAATAGCCGGTACATCCCCGATAATATCAGATACAGGAACAGTCTTTTCACCGTTATAAACAATATTGTTATAGACCTCATCGGCAATTATGAAGAGATTATACTCCTTAGCAATCACAACTATCTCTTTAAGAAGCTTAACAGGATAAACCATTCCCGTGGGGTTATCAGGATTTATAAGAAGAATCGCCACAATTTGAGGATTATATTTAACATGATTTCTGATATCTTCAATATCGGGATACCAGTTATCCTCAATCTTAAGACGGTAACAGATAGGAGCTGCGTGAGTATTTGCCGATTCTCCCAAAGAATGAGTCGTATAAGTAGGCGATGGCATTAAAACCCTTGTTTCAGCCCTTAAAGAGCCGTAAATCTTGGATATCGCGTCCCCAAGCCCATTGAAGAAGATAATATCCTCGGTAGTTATCTGCGCCCCACCCCGGCTGTTTGTCATACCGCATATAAACTCTCTGGTCTCCAGAACTCCTCTTGTATGGCTGTACCCCCATGTATCGTTCTGCATAACCTCACTAGCAACAATATCCTTCATCCATAAAGGAATCTCCTCACCCTTTACAATAGGATCCCCAATATTCTCCCAATTTATCTTAACTCCGCATCTCTGCAGCTTTTCTGCGACATTAACAATATTCCGTATTTCATAAGTCATTTCTCCTACGCCGGGGCTTACAAGCTCAGTTCTCATAATCTCCTCCTGAATCATATCTATTAATCATTACATATTTTAACAGTGCCAGAAATAAAAAAACCGCGGACAATATGACCACGGTTTATCTGAATTTAACTATTCTGTAATGCAAAAAGCTCTCAGCAAACAGTGGACGACATACCTACGGCCTCTCTGACCGCGGCTATAATAGCTCGTGCTGATATCCTGAAAGCATTAGAATTCATAAGGTATAGAATTAGCATATGATTTATAACTGCGTCAACAGTTAATATTTATGTGAACAAAAGCTCGCGTAATATAAAATCCAACGGTACACTGTGCATAGCATAGTAGTAAGAAGTAGGGGTCGAAAATTTTCAACCCCTACATCTTAACCAGCACACCATCATAGCGGTTTTCGATTTTTGTGCTTCGCAAAGAGCAGTGATACAGGATTTCTATTTAGTATAGAGCTTGGAGTTAAAGGGTTTTAACTCCACACTCCACTCCTTATACTTCACACTGATTTATAATTACCAGTTATACCTGAATCCTACATCAAATTTCCAAGGGACTTCCATCCTCGGCCCGTTGATATATTCATAATCCGCATGAAGTTCAGAGTTTTGTGTCAGTTGCCAAGCTATCCCTCCGCCTACTTCAAGACGATTCCCTGCCGAGTTCCCTTTGAAGTTCTCTCCGTTTATATTTATATCTCCTCCGTCTGTCCATGTCTGGCCGTACATTCCTCTGATGTAAGGCTGAAATATCCCGGCTTTTTGGGTTGTTATGCTCTTTCCTGCTACAACTCCTGTCCTTATGTCATAGCTGCTGCTGGCTCTTTGGTCAACTTCCAAGCTGTCTCCGCTTGTTGTTAAGTCAGCTTTGGTAAAGTACATATAAGTTCCCTGTATTTGCGGCTCTACGTACCAACCTGTTTCTGTTTTAAATTGTTTCCCTGCTTCTAATGATCCGCTTATTCCCCAGTTCCCATAATCGCCTTCACTGTTTTGCTGGTCATAGGTTTTTATGTTGTTTTGGAGATGGCCTATTTTTACCACTGCGTCTGCGTAGTATCCTTTATCGTTCATCCATGTGCCGTAAATTCCCCCATAGATGGTGTCAGTCGTGGTTTGACCGGCTTCTCCGTTTACGTCTCTCCGACTGTTGGCATAGCCTATCATCAATCCTGTGTAGATTTCCCCTATGGTTGTGTTAAAGGCTTTATCTGTTCCCAGGTCGAATCCATAAGTGCTCTCTTTGTATCCTACCTGACTGTTGCTGGTGTTTACGTTTGCCTGCCAGCCGTAGCCTCTTACCCAACTTTGGAACCCATATTTTGCCTGGTCATAGCCGGTTGTTCTCAGTTCTCCCATTCTTTGCAATAGTGAGTCACTGGTCATCAGCCATCTGCTTGCCTGATCGCTTGCCGCTACTATGCTTTTGACTTGATTGCTCAGCTCAGGTGTCGTACCACCGCTACCACTGCCGCCGTTTTCCAGTACGGCCAGATACCATGATCCTATGTCTTGCAGATTGTTTGAGGTATTCCCCTGCACTAACTGATATTTGTAAACACCAACATCCACTGTGCCGCCTGCGTTTGACAGTGTAAAAGTTCCGGTACTGGCTGTGCTATCAGCTACGTTTATTATTTCCAATGCCAGAGGTGTCCCGCTGATTGTTCCTCCTGTATTGTTTATCATGATGGCTGAGCTTCCGCTTGTTGTTTGGGTGTCTATACGATCTCCTATGTTGGCTGCAAGGTTGGTGTTCATTGTTATTGCGCTGCCGTTGCCGCCGTTAAGAGATGTTGCTGCTAATGTTTTGTAGTCTGCAGGATTGGTTGAGTTTGTTGGTGGTGCTATGAAGTTTATGTTTCCGCTATTGCTTGTTAATGCTAGTACTTGGGAATTGCCTGTTACGTTCCAAACTGAACCATTTGTTATGTTTACATCTAGTGGGTCTATTGTTCCTGTTAGTGTTGCTCTGTTTGTTATGTTTAGCGTTGCACCAGGTGTTCCTATTACGTTACTTACTAGTTGGGCTCCTCCGTTTGTACCATCTAGTGTTAGTGTCCCTTGGTTTATTGTTGTGTTTCCTGTGTAGTTTGTTTGGCCGCTTAGTACTAGTTCTCCTGTTCCGTTTTTGGTTATGCTTCCGTTACTTGCGTCAAAGTTACCTTCATAGGTCAGATCCTGAGATTGATTGATTGTCAGGTTCTTGCCTGACAGAGTTATGTTTCCGTCTGTGGTTCCTGAGAGATTCTGGATTGTTGTGCTTGTTCCTGCTATGTGGCTTATGTCAAGCGTTCCGTTGTTTATTGTAGCGCTGCTGCTGGCTTCTATGCTGCCACTTTGGTTAAGTTCCAGTGTCCCTCCGTCTATTTCTGTTGTTCCTGTGTAACCATTTATTTGGTCCAGTATTAATGTGCCTGCTCCGCTTTCTGTGAGATCTTGACCATTCCATCCCGTTGCTGAGGCAGCTTCATTGTTTAATGCTGTATCGTCTAGTTCAAAGCTGCTGCCGCTTGCCAGTGTGAATGTTCCGTTTCCTGTTACAGGCCCGCTTGTCCAGGTCAGTCCGTACCCTACATTGTAGTCCAGGTTGTTCGCGCTTTTTTCACCTTCAGTTGTAAGGTAGTCCACCGATGACGCTTCTGCTTCGTTTACTGTAGTGAAGTCTCCTGTTATCCCTGTTGTTGTATGTATGAGGGTAAAGTACGTACTTGCTATTTGGCTAGATTTTGTCGGAGTTGTGGCACTGTATCCTGCTAGATTCAATACCCCGCTTAAGGACGCGCTTGCTGCTGTTATTACAGGGATTGTCCCTTATGTTACCGAGAGAGTGGAGCTTGAGTCCTGGATAAACTCCCCTTCTATGGTAAGGCTGCTATTTGCTCCTGTTATGCTCGTTGTTGCTCCTGTTTCTGTTTCGTAGTTGCCTGTGGTTGTGAATGCTCCTGCTTGGCTGAAGGTCAACCCTCCCGCTTGTACGGATACGCTCCCCTGAGTTGAGCCTGCTCCACTTAGGGTGGTTGTGCCGCTGCCGTTTTGTACCAGCTCCCCAGTTCCGTTTAATGTGCCGCTGTATGTTGAGGCATCGCTTCTATCAAAGGCCAGTATACTGTCGTTAAGAACATTTCCTGTTATGTTCCCTGTTGTCCCGCCGTTCCCTAATTGTAATGTACCGGCATTTATTGTGGTTAATCCTGTGTAGGTGTTGTCCTCAGAAAGAATTGTTGTGCCAGCGCCAATTTGATCTGCTGCACCATTGCCGGAGATTATGCCCGGATTGGTCATTGTTGTGCCGGAAGCGGGATCAAAAGTAAGTGTTGCATTATCAGCTATATCCCCTATTATTGAGCCGTTTGTAGTGCCATCCCCAATCTGTAAAGTGCCTGCACTTATGGTCGTGCCTCCTGTGTAAGTGTTTGCGGCGGTTAATATCGTTGTGCCTGCTCCTATTTGTGTGACTGCTCCTGTTCCGGAGATTATGCCCGGATTGGTTATTGTCGTGCCGGTAGCGGGGTCAAAAGCCAGTGTCGCGTCATCAGTTACATTCCCTACCATTGAGCCGTTTGTGGTTCCGTCACCTAGTTGCAGCATGCCGCCTGATATTGTTGTATCGCCTGTGTAGGTTTCGGTAGCGGTGAAGATGGTTATTCCGGCCTCCTGTAATACCAACCCGGTGCCACTTATGATCGGGGCAAACGTATAACTATCGCCTGTATGGTTAAATACCAGAGAACCAGTCGCGCCCAAAAACACACTAGGTGTATCAAGGGTACCAGGCACTACAGGAGCGGTTCCGTCAGGAGAACCAATATTTATAACGCCTATTCCACCATTAACACCGACCGCCACACCGTTAGTAGAAACTTTTCCATTGTCGGAAATTGTCAATGTGCCTGTACCGCTAAAACCCACATCGATGGTACTGGTAGCCCATGTTGACCCCATACCATCGACCGTAACCACGCCTAAGGCTCCGGTATTAAAGCCAATGTAGCCATCAAGGCTGGAAACAGTACCGCCGTTGGTAATACTTAGAGTGCCAGTGCTGTAAGTACCGATACTAAGAACGCTAAAATTCGTCCATGTCGAGCCTACCCCATCAACCGTAACCGTGCCCTGAGAGCCGGAAACATCACCAATATCGCTTGAAAGATTAGAAACGCTGCCGCCGTTGGTAATACTTAGAGTGCCAGTGCCCCAAGCACCGATATCAAGATAGTCGGAATTCGTCCATGTCGAACCTGTTCCATCAACCGTAACCGTACCCTGAGAACCTGCCATATCGCCGATATTACCATAAGAACTATTGGAAACTGTGCCGCCAGCCGTGATACTCATGCTGCCGATGCCGTAATTGCCAATAAGAAGTCCGTTTGTCATCCATGTTGAAGCTGTCCCTGACACCGTGACCGTGCCTGTGGAATCCGTATTATTACCAATATAGCCTACAAAGGTGTTTGAAACTGTACCGCCGTCAGTAATGTTCAATTTGCCGATGCCTGAATTGCCAACGTAAAGCCAGCCGCTGTTCATCCATATAGCACCACCATTGCTTCCATCTACTGTAACCGTGCCATTATTGCCAGAGTTTTGGCCAATATAGCCGGTATTATCGGAGACTGAGCCAGCATCAGAAATGGTCAAGGCACCTAAGTTTATAGCCGTGTTACCACTGTAGCTGCTAGTACTAGTGAGAGTTTCAGCCCCTCCATTAAGGGTAAGTCCCCCTCCTGCTCCTCCATCAGAAATGCTCCCGCTAAAGGTGTCGTTTGCAGCGGTCAGTGTTAGGGTCTGCGCTCCCAGATTCACAGTACCAGAGCCTGACAGGGTTGTAATTGACGCTCCTGATGTCGTACCTGATATATCAAAGGTTCCGTCATCTGCTACCCCTGAAGATAAGGCAATAGAACCAGTGCCAGAAAGTGCCAGTGTACCAGCATCTATATTTGTTGTGCCGATATAGATGTTCACCCCCGTGAGCAGGGCAGTACCTGCTCCGATTTGATTTACATCTCCTGTACCGGAGATTACACCTGAGTTTGTTATTATCGTACCAGAAGCAGGATCAAAAGCCAGTGTCCCATTATTAGTTACATTTCCTATTATTGAGCCGTTTGTGGCGCTGCTAACACCGTCACCAAGTTGTAAGGTGCCGGCATCTATGGCTGTTCCCCCTGTGTAGGTGTTATCGGCTGTTAGTATCAAGGTGCCATAGTCTTCTTTTTCTAATTTTGTTGTCCCCTGCAGTACAGAATTGATCGTAGCTATCGTGCTGCTACTTGTTGGTGTCCCATCTCCTACGTTTACTTCTGTGGCTCCTGTTCCTGTTTCTGTTTCTGCCAGGGTAATTGGATCTCCGGTGATTATGTAGCCAGATGTTACAAAGTCCATCCCTCCGGATATTACCTGGTTCGCACTGTTGTCCACTGTAACTGTGCCGGGAGCACCTTCGAATACTGCTAAAGAGCCTTGGGCATACGAACTGTTGGTGGTTCCAGCCATATTTGTCCAGTTAGTGCTACTAAGATCAGCCGTCCACGTACCGCTACCCCCTTCTATTGCTCCGTTGCTTGGTACACCTGTATAATTAGGATCTCCGTCCCAGAAGTTGAAGGTGATGGTTGCTGTATTTACCAGATTCACTTGGCCTGATACGGAAGTTTGTATGGAGTCTTTACTCCCTGAAGGCATTGCCCCCAAAGTTATGTCACTGGCATTGCCAGTTAGTATGCCTTGATAGTTGAAAATGCGATATACTCCAGGATCAAAACTCCCCTCTGTCGGGACAGTAACATTCAGGGTGCTGCCTTCAAGGGTAAGGTTACCTGTAACCTGAGTGAGATCGTTTAGAGCACCTCCACCACCAGTTGCTCCGGTGGCTGTGTTGGCACTATTAGCGTTGGCTTCTCCAAATCTGTAATTGAGTGTGGAACCGCTATTGAGTGTAAGATCACCGTCAATGGTAAGCATTCCAGGAAGAACCACATCACCCGGAGCGAGAGTTCCGCCGCTTTGAACGGTTACACTGCCCCCTATGGTGCCAGTACCCCCTAATGTGGCTCCTGAGGCTACTGTTGTGATTCCGGTTGCTCCTGTCTGATCGCCGTTTATGTATAACGCTCCGGTTGAGACTGTAGTAGTACCTGTATAGGTGTTGGCAGCAGTTAACATTGTTATGCCGTTACCCATCTGATTGACTACTCCTGTTCCAGAGATTATACCAGAGCTAGTTATGGTTGTGCCAGTGGCAGGATTAGAGGCTAATGTCGCATTATCAGTCACATCTCCCACTATTGAGCCGTTGGTTGTACCATCACCTAGCTGTAATGTGCCGGCATTTATGGTTGTACCCCCTGTGTAACCGTTGTCGCCGATGAGAGTTAGGGTGCTTGCGCCGATTTTGGTGAGGGCACCGGTACCATTGATTGTTCCGCCAAAGGTTGTATTTGTGTTGTTGTTTGCTGTAAGTGTTGCTGTTCCCAGGGTTACGTCTCCCATGCCGGAGAGGTCGTTGACTATTTGGTTGTTGCCATTCAAGTCAAGTGTAGCACCTGTAACTACGGTGACTGCACTGCTATCCGCTATTGCGTTGGCAACTCCCATTTGCATTGTGCCAGCGTCTATGTTTGTTGTACCTATATAGGTGTTAGCTGCTGTGAGTATTGTTGTCCCTGCTCCTATCTGATTAACCGCACCAGCACCTGAGATTATGCCTGAATTAGCCATTGTCGTACCGGAAGCGGGATCAAAGGTTAATGTTG
>WQYY01000052.1 GCA_009780995.1 Desulfuromonadales bacterium | reverse complement strand
TGGAGAACTTGATAACTTCGGGCTTTTAGCCCTGATACAAGGACGTTCTTCCAACACCTCTTATACACTTAACTATATATCTTTTTTCAAGGAACAATATACAAGGTGACTAAGGAGCAGGGCGTGAGGTGATGTAGGGGCGCACAGTGTGCGCCCGTGTTGTCGGGCAGTCAATGACGCCCATACAGACGTCGAATGTCCTGCGACGAAGACAACGCCGTAGATGACAAAAAGCTGGAGCCATAAGAGGATTTATGATTATCGATGAGGCGAGAAGGGTTATAGATATAGAGGCCAAAGCGCTTTTAGCTTTGGCAGACTCTATTAACAGCAGCTTTGAAGATGCTGTAAAGATGATTCTCTCTTCAAAAGGGAGGGTTGTTGTTACCGGTATGGGTAAATCCGGACTTGTCGGCCAAAAAATAGCTTCAACCCTGGCGTCTACAGGCACTCCCGCATTCTTTCTTCATCCTGCTGAGGCTATTCATGGCGATTTAGGCATGATAATGAAAGATGATGTGGTTATCGCCATATCAAACAGCGGAGAAACTGAGGAAGTAGTAAAAATTCTCCCTATTATAAAGAGGCTGGGGGCAAAACTTATCACTATGGCAGGAAAGCCTTCATCTACCCTTGCCAAAACAGGCGATATTTTCCTGAATGTGGTTGTAAAAGAAGAAGCCTGTCCTTTAGGTATTGTTCCAACAGCTTCGACTACCGCTACCTTGGCAATGGGAGATGCTCTTGCTATTGTACTGCTTATTCAACGCGGTTTTAAGGAAGAAGATTTCGCTCTTTTCCATCCGGGCGGGGCTTTAGGTAAGAAACTTCTTTTAACGGTCTCCGATATAATGCATTCAGGAGAATCGCTTCCTCTTGTTACTTCAGACACCCCAATGCAGAAGGCCCTTTTCGAAATTACAGCTAAGGGTGTGGGGTGTACAGGCGTTACTGATAGCAGTGGCGGGCTGATTGGGGTCATTACTGATGGAGACCTTCGGAGAGCCCTTGAAAAGGGAGTTGATTTTCTTAAGCAGACAGCAGAAGAACTTATGACAAAAAATCCTAAGCGCATTTCCAGCAAAGACCTTGCTGCCAGGGCTTTGCAACGTATGCAGGAGTTTTCCATTACCACTCTGTTTGTTTTTGAATATGAAAGTTCTGAGATTCCTGTCGGGATTATACATCTTCACGATTTACTTAAAGCCGGAATAGTCTGATGTGGGGGCAGTTAAAAGATATAAAGCTCTTACTTCTCGATGTTGACGGAGTTATGACAGATGGCCGCATTGTTTTTGACGCCAATGGAGTTGAAAGCAAATTTTTTGATGTTAAAGATGGCCATGGGATAAAAATGCTTCAGCGCTGCGCCATTGAGGTTGGTATAATCTCAGGCAGAGAGTCAATAGTTGTTGATAACCGTGCAAAAGAGTTAGGCATTGAGATTGTCTTCCAAAAGTCCCTTGATAAACTTGCAATATACAAAAAGATCCTTGAAAATACTAGGCTTACAGATTCTCAAGTAGCGTTTATGGGGGATGATGTCATTGATATACCGGTTTTGAGAAAGGTTGGTTTTTCAGCGGCTCCATCTGACGCGGTTTCAGAAGTTCTGGAGTTGGTTAATTATGTTACGAAACGTCCGGGTGGGAGAGGGGCTGTTAGGGAGATTTGTGATATGATACTGAAGGCTAAAGGGTTGTGGGGTAGCTACTGACAGGTATTTTCTGTGACGCAGGTTTTGACCATATCTAAAATAGTGTGGAGTGTGAAGAGTGGGCTTAAAACCCTATTCTCCACACTGGTGCATGGAAGGTTGTAGGGGCGACCGTTCCCGGTCGCCCGTAAATAAAACAAGCCGTATATTTATTACCTAATCCTCTTGCTGATCATACAATTAGGCAATCACATCTTAACCACTTTTTCCATAGTATAATTTCTATTGACTGAGGTAATACCTGAGCTGACAGATTATTGTAATTCTATATTATGACAATGTCAGTATTGCCTAATTCTACTTTTGATAATAGAATTAGGCAATAATTTCTATATGGCTTTTATCTGATTAGAGCTATGGCATTGACACTATAGAATAGAAAGCTTGCATAGTATTTATCTGAGCTATGGCAGAGGTATAGAGATTGTTGATACTGGTACTGTATGACGGCGATGTCGTATTTGAGAGGTTTTCCAACCAATCCGAATTAACACCGTTAGCACTGAAACTCGACGGCCATGCCAAGTCCTGGGTTTGATAATTTGTAAGGAAGTTTGTAATAGTAGGTTTGTCTAGAACGTAGGGGAGTATGGCTGTCTGCGTGTGTATGTAGGTAATCAGGTCATTCAAAAACCTGTGAACATAAAAAATTTTATCGGCGAGTAGGGTATTAGCCATATTCTCACTGCCATAATTACCTACAGCAGTTGCTTGAGCCTCAATTGATGCTATATCACTGTTAACATTTACAGCTTCAGACTGATATGATGTGTCCATATATGACGTAATCAAAGTGTTGGAGTATGCAATGTATTCGGGGGTGAAATTAATATACCATGTGCCGTCGGTGGCTTGTAGTGTAGTTGGTGGAGCGGTAATACTGAAAGATCCACTGAGAGTGTTTGATGTATGTGAGGCTACATCGGTAACAAATACTTTATAGGTATAGTTTCCGGGCGTGGCTGCTCCAATAAAAAATAATTCACTTATGGGTCCATTTTTAAGTCCTGATATCAGGCTGATAGGGTAGGCTTGAGTTGAAAGTTGATTATTATTTACATCGTATATGTTTATAGTTAACGACTTTACATCACTGTTACTGTCTACCAAATTTATAGTCAATTTAAGTATTGTTTCGGGGACTCCTGGGCTGAAAGCTACTGATATTACTGCGTCAGATATTGTCGGAGTTACTACTGCTATGTTGTTGCTGCCATTGCTATCCGTGTTTGCTTCTCCACCGCTACCTCCGCCGCAACCGAACAGAAACGCTGTCATACACGTGGCTACCAATAACTTCAAGGTTTTCATCTTTCCCCCAGTTGAATTAAAATAACCTCGCTGCCCTTCATTTCCTAACAGTGGGCTGATAGCATGGCGCTTTTAGCTCCATTCAATTATTGCTTAATCCTCTTGCTATTTATACAATCAGGCAATCATGCCTTAACCATTTTTTCCATAACATAATTTCTATTAGCCTAGGTAGCACCTGAGTTAACAGATTATTATAGCCAAATATCATAATAATGTAAGCATTGCCTAATTCTACTTTTATAAATAGAATTAGGCAATAATTTCTACATTGCGTTTATCTGAGCTATTGCAGCATTATAGAGATTGTTGATGCTAGTGGCGTATGTCGGTGATGTTGTATTTGCAAAGTTTTGCAGCCAATCCGAATTAACACCGGTAACAGCGAGACTCGACGGCCATGCCAAGTCTTGGGCTTGATAACTTGCAAGGATATTTGTGATGTCAGACATGTCTATAGTTCCATAAGTGTTTTTACTCGTCTGTATGTCGGCAACTACGTCATTCAAAAAGCTCTGAACGTGGGAGAGTTTAGCTGTAAGTATGTCATAAGCCATATCCTGGCTGCCATAATTACCTGCAGCAGTTGCCTGAGCTTCGATTGATGCTATATCACTGCTAAGGTTTGCAGTTTCAGACGGGTATATCGTGTAATAAATATTGCCGTCGAGTATTGAAACATGTGTCCCGCTGACCACTTCACCGCCAGCTTCGATCGTTTCCTCGCTGCTAAATGTTGACCCACCGCTGCCGAGGGTGCCGTTGTTTATTGTTGTCATGCTCTCGTAAGTGTTGCCTCCGTTAAGTGTTATTGTGCCACTGCTTTGTGTACTTAACTGAGCAGTTATACTGAAAGAGCCGCTGAGGGTGTTTGATGTGCGTGAGCCTGCATCGGTGACAAATATTTTCCATGTATAATTTCCGATTGTGGTTGTCGGAATAGGAAGCGTTGCAGTTATGGTTCCGCTTATGACTCCTGATGTTCCGCTGATAGGGACGGTATCAGTTGTAAGTTGATTTTTATTTGCATCGTATGTGTTCAGAGTGAACGAAGTTACATCGCCGCCACTGTCTTTAAAATTCATGGACAAATTAACGTTGATTGTTCCACCGCCTTGATTTTGGGTTGCTGTCGAAGGTGATATCATAGCCTTAGATATTTTTGGAGTATCACCTGCTCCCCCACTGCCCCCTCCGCCACAACTGAACAGAAATGCGGTCATACATGCGGCTATCAATAACTTCCAGATTTTCATCTTTTCCCCCCATTGTATTAAAAAAAATATAAACTCGCAATTTGAGGTAAGTTTTTGCCTAAGAAAGTGTAAAAAGTCAATTAAATATTTAACATCTGATATATATAAGTAAAATGATTTGCTCCACGCAGGAAATGCCTGCCGGGTATTCTGAAAAACTGGACTGGCAATGATTGTCCCTATGTAGTATAGCGTTTTTAAGGCCACTATGATTTGTTTTACAAGTCAATATTTCCTGTCAATCTAATTGCTTCGACTCAATACAATCTTCATGCCAAACCTTCTGTTGAAGCCAACTATCCGCTTTACTAGCCATAATAAGGGTGATATAGTGTAAACAATTATGTGGAAGACTATCTACATTAAACGGATATTGCTGTTGTTTATAGTTGTCAGCTCATTAGCCCTGGGGTGGGGTGTATACAGATATTTTCATAATAAAAGGGAACCAAGTATTGTAAGAACATTACCCCAGGGTACTGATATGGAGATGAAAAATCTGAGGTTTACCGAGGTTTCAAGCAGTAGGGTTAAATGGGAATTATCGGCGGATAGCGGCAGATATAGCAAAGAAAATAGTATTGTTCAGGTAAACGGGGTTAAGTTCATTCTCAATGAGTTGCCTTTTACAGGGACAATGACTGTTACTGCCAATAGCGGAGAGTATGACCAGCAGGCGAGAAAAGTAACTCTTATAGGGAATGTTATTGCAAGCAGTGTTAAAGGAATGACTTTTAAGACGGATCGTATTTTGTATGATTCGAATCTCCGTAAATTTACGACAAAGGAAAAGATTTTCTTTTCTGACAGCGCGCTGACTTTAGATGGTATAGGGCTGGAAATGTTGGTTGATACCCAACAGGTGAAGGTGTTGCGCCAGGTTTCTGCAACTATTACTCCGGGGAAAATGAAAAAATGAGAAAAGTTTTTATTATATTTATGCTGGTTTTTATTTTTGCTTCTAACGTCATGGCAGAGAACAAAACCCTTCCAATAACTTCAATGAGGAATAATCTGCCTATTCAGATAAAGTCTGATTCTTTGGTAGCTGATAACGCGAAAAAGACTGCGACTTTTACGGGTAAGGTTGCTGCCCGTCAGGGTGATCTTACAATTTATGGCGATAAACTTATAGTTAGCTATAGTGCTGATAGTAAGCAAATTGATAAGGCTGAGGTTTTCGGCAATGTCAGGATCTTCCAGGGGAACCGGAGGGCAGAGGCATCTCACGGAGTTTATTATGCTGCTGCCTCTAAAATTGTGCTGGATGGGAACGCGAAGGTTTTTCAGGATAATGATACGGTTTCAGGAGCTGTAATTACTTATTATCTTGATGAGGATAGAAGTGAAGTTGTAGGCGGAAAAGGTGGCCGTGTGGATGCTGTTATTCATCCTAAAGGAAATCAGAAATAATGTGTTCTGCTACTAAGGATAATGTTTTGTATGCCAAAGGGCTTAAAAAGGCTTTTACAGGCCGTTTTGTGGTTAATGGAATAGATTTGGAGCTTAAATCCGGAGAGGTTGTAGGCCTTCTTGGCCCTAACGGGGCGGGTAAAACTACTACATTTTACATGGTTGTCGGGCTTTGCAGACCGGACGACGGCCATGTTTTTCTTAATGATTCTGAATTGACAAATATGCCAATGTATAAAAGGGCCAGGTTAGGGATAAGTTATCTCCCGCAGGAAGCTTCTGTTTTCCGCAACCTTACGGTTGAGGAGAATCTTCTGGCTATACTGGAAACAATGGATATAAAAAAGCAGGACCGCTTAGCAAGGGTTGATGAGTTATTGACGGAATTCAGAATAACACATATTGCAAAGAGTAAAGGGTTTGCCCTGTCAGGCGGGGAACGGAGAAGGGTTGAAATAGCCAGGGCTTTAACAACCATGCCTAAGTTTATACTCCTTGATGAGCCCTTTGCTGGGATTGATCCTATAGCTGTTATTGATATTCAGGGAATTATTTCTGAGCTTAGCAGTAAGAGGATAGGTGTACTTATTTCTGATCATAATGTCCGTGAGACTTTAACTGTCTGTCACAGGGCATATATTGTTAATCAGGGGGAGTTGCTGGAACATGGTACTCCGGAGGAGATTGCCTCCAGTAAAAAAGCAAGAGAAATCTATCTTGGGGAGAAATTCAGGCTTTAGCCGGCAGTTGTAGCTATGGAAGCTCTGGTAATTGTTTATGGCGTTTGAGATGCGACAACAGATGAAATTGACTCAGCAGTTGGTTATGACACCACAACTGCAGCAGGCAATTAAGCTTTTACAACTGTCACGTCTTGAGCTTTTAGATTTGGTACAACAGGAGCTGGAAGAAAATCCGGTTCTTGAAGAGTCTCTTGAGCAAGATGAATCCAAAGATTTGACGCAGGTGGAGTTGCAGGAAAATGAGAACAGTCCCGATGATATAAGCGACGAGTTCAGAGAGATAAGCGGCGGTTCGGATATACTGCAGGATGTTGGTTGGGATAATTATCTTGATGGTTATAATAGCGCATCAGGAGAGCAGTATAATGATGAAGATCGAAGAGTTGACAACTATCTGACAAAAAAAGAATCCCTTTTTGAACATCTTGAGTGGCAGTTACATATGTCTCAGTTTAGCGAGGAGGAAAGCCGCATAGGGCTTGAGATTATAGGGGATATTGATGATGATGGCTATCTTAGGACTCCTTTAGAGGAAATAGCAACTATATGCTCTGTAACAGTAGAAAATGTTGAAAATGTGTTGAGAAAGATACAGGAGTTTGATCCTCCCGGAGTTGCTGCCAGAAATATGCAGGAGTGTCTTATGGAGCAGATAAGACAGCTGGGGCTTTCCGGCAGCTTGGTTGACCTGATTGTTAAGGATCACCTTACTGATATAGAGGCAAAGCGGTATAAACAGATTGCTAAAGCCTTAAAGGTTTCGGTTAATGAGGTTATTGCCGTTACAAAAGTAATATCAGGCCTTAATCCCAAGCCCGGGCTTGCCTTTGAAACAGGAGATGTTGAGTATATTTCTCCTGATGTTTATGTTTACAAGATTGACGGTGAATATGTTGTGGTTTTAAATGATGAAGGGTTGCCAATGCTCCATATCAGTCCGTACTATTCAGATGTAAGGGCAAAAGGAATGGGATCAGAAGCGGAAGAGTATGTTAACGAAAAGACGAAAGCAGCTTTCTGGCTTATTAAGAGTATTCAGCAGAGACAGAGGACCATATTAAAAACCGCAAAAAGTATTGTAAAGTTTCAGAGAGAGTTTTTCGATTATGGTATTGAATATCTTAAACCGCTGATTTTGAAGGATGTGGCTGAAGATATAAGTATGCATGAATCGACAATTAGCCGTGTTACTACGAATAAGTATATGCACACGCCCCAGGGCATTTTTGAGATGAAGTATTTTTTCAACAGCGGTATTTCCACAGGAGATGGTGATTTTGTCGCTTCAGAAAGTGTTAAGAAGAAGATAAGGGAGTTAATTGATGGGGAAAATCCTGCAAAGCCCTACAGCGATCTTACTTTGGCAAAGATATTGTCAGATGCCAATATCAATATTGCCCGCAGAACTGTTACCAAATACAGGGAAATGATGAGGATTGGTTCTTCTTCAGAACGGCGGAAGTCTTTTTGATTTTATCTTTCTTGAAAATGACTTGTTATCATTTTCAAGTTGTTTTATTTTGTTAAATCATTTTTTCAGGAGGAGTTATGAATGTTATTACCACGTTTCGCCATATTGACCCGAGCGATGCACTTAAGAGTTATGTAGAGGAAAAGCTTGAAAGGGTTAAAAAGTACGTAGATGAGCCTATTACTGCCCAGGCATATCTCACTGTAGAGAAAATCCGGCATATTGCAGAAATTACAATAGGCGCTAAAGGGGTTACTATCAAGGCTTCTGAAGCAAGCAATGATATGTATGCGTCGATTGATGTGGTTATTGATAAGATTGAAAGACAGCTCCGCCGCTATAAGGAGCGTATTAAAGCTCATAATCCGGCAGAAGTTTTAAAATCCAGAAAAGGTAAAAAAACAGTTGTACAGGCTGAGAGTCTGGAGCAACAGAAAGAACCTGTAATTATAAGGTCAGAACCGATTATTATAAAGCCTATGTCAGTTGATGAAGCAGTAATGCAAATGGATCTCATGCATAAGGATTTTTTTGTTTTTACAGATGCTGCTTCAGAGGAGATTAATGTAATTTACCGTCGTAAAGATGGGAATTATGGCTTGATAGAACCTGCAAGGAGTTGAGATGACTCAGTTGAGCCTTACCATAAATGATATTCTAAATGACAGTGAATATGGATTGGGGCTCTCCCTTTTGGCTGGTAAGGCCGGCCTTTCTCATCGCCTTTATAGTTCCCGCTTGCAGAAGCCAGGTCTTGCGCTCACCGGATATACTGAACATCTTCATCCGGATAGGCTACAACTTTTTGGCAATACAGAGATTTCGTATCTTAACCAGCTTTCTAAAGAGCAGTTAGCGGTGAGTATCTCACGCTTCTGCTCTTTTCCAATATCTTGCCTTGTTATTACTAAAGATCTTACCCCTCCTGATTTACTTATGATAGAGGCTGAAAAGGCAAATATACCGGTTTTAGGTACAGAACTACAGTCATCACTTTTTATTTCACTGATAACTAAATTTCTGGAAGAGAGACTTCTGCCAACGACTCACATTCATGGAGTGCTGGTTGATGTTTTAGGAGTGGGGGTTTTATTAATTGGGAAAAGTGGCATAGGGAAGAGTGAATGTGCGCTTGACCTTGTTATTCGCGGGCACCGTCTTGTTGGTGATGATATTATCTCTGTAAAAAGAAAAGTTCCCGCAGCTCTTGTAGGAGAGTCAAATGGGGCCATACAGCATCATATGGAGCTAAGAGGGCTCGGAATAATAAATATCAAAGATCTTTTTGGAGTTTCTTCTATTCGTGAAAAAAAGATTATTGATTTGGTTATTGAGCTTGTTGAATGGGATTTGGATGATGAGTATGACCGTTTAGGTATAGAAGACAGAAATTATGAGATCCTTGGTGTAAAAGTTCAGTATTTGGAGATTCCTGTCAGGCCGGGGCGTAATATTACTTCAATAATAGAGATAGCTGCCCGTAATTTTTTACTTAAAGGAATGGGATACAACTCTGCAAAAGATTTCCATGAAAGGCTTCTTGCCAGGATAAAGGGGCAAACTATAGGTGGCGAAGTTGAGTAAGCTACGTATTTGTATTATTACAGGTCTTTCAGGGTCCGGAAAATCAACGGCAATTCGGGCTCTTGAAGATGAAGGGTTTTTCTGCCTTGATAATCTTCCTGTAACTCTGTTACAGACATTTATTGAGCTTGTGCAAAAATCTTCTGAAAAGATTAAAGATGTTGCGATAGTTATTGATATAAGAAGCCGCGATTTTGCAGATCGTGGGGAGACTTTTCTCAAGGATTTGAAGGATAAAGGGCATAACATTGAAGTAATCTTTCTTGATGCCACTGATGAGGTCTTAATAAGAAGATTTTCCGAAACAAGGAGAAGGCATCCGGCACTGAAACATGGAACTATTGAAGAGAGTATTCAGTATGAACGGCAGCATTTGCTGGCATTCAGGCAATTAGCAACTATTGATATTGATACATCAGAGCTTAATGTCCATCAGTTAAAAGAGCTAATAATTTCTATTATAAACGGAGAAAGTTCTCCCAGATTATTTACCCTTCATTTTCAGTCATTTGGTTATAGATACGGAGTACCGATTGATTCTGATCTTGTGATTGATGTACGCTTCCTTTCGAATCCATATTTTATTCCTGAGCTTAAATCTTTTTCAGGACTGGAGAAAAAAGTTCAGGATTATGTACTTAATCATACTGATACAGCTGAGTTTTTAAAAAGATTACAAAGTTTTATCGAATTTCTTCTTCCGTTTTATAAAAAGGAAGGGAAAGCATATTTAACCATATCTATAGGTTGTACGGGCGGTCGCCATAGATCTGTCGCAATTGTTGAGTCATTGTATAAAAGTTTTTCAGATAATAAGTTAACTCTAAAGGTTACGCATCGCGATATTGATAAGGAGGTAAAATGATAGGCCTTGTAATTGCTGCTCACGCAGGTGTAGCAAGAGAACTTTTAAAAGCTGCTGAAATGATTGTAGGCCCTCTTGAAAACTCTGTAGCAGTTGAAATATCTCCAAAAGATGTTGCAGACGAAATCAGAAGCAGTTTTTTAGAGGCAATAAATTCGGTTGGTTCAGATAAAATTATTATTATGACAGATATGTTTGGTGGTACTCCATCAAATATGAGTCTCTCTTTTTTAGAAGAAAACCGTATTGAGGTTCTTACAGGTGTTAATCTTCCAATGATTATAAAATTTTCCAGCGAGAGAGAAAGAGAAGATTTGACAGTTTTGGCCAGGGAAATAATGGAAGCCGGTCGTGATGGAGTGGCTGTAGCTGCTGATTACCTCAGGTAATTGTCATGGTAATAAAAGATAGTCAAAGAAAGTCTCAGGTATGATTGAGCAGGAACTTTTGATTGTTAATAGGTTAGGCCTTCATGCCAGAGCCTCTGCGCTTTTTGTGAAAACAGCGAACCAGTTTGTTTCTGAGGTTAAGTTAGTTCGTGATGGTATAGAGGTGAATGGCAAAAGCATAATGGGTGTTATGATGCTGGCTGCATCACAAGGGACACGTGTAAATTTAATTCTGGATGGAGTTGATGAGCAAGAGGCGATGAAAGCCCTTTCAGAGCTGATTAATAATGGATTTGGAGAGGAGTAAATTTTCAGATGGGATTTAATAAGAAACAACAATAAAACCCTGCTTTGTGCAGGGTTTTATTGTTAAATTGGGCAACTAAGCAGCGCTTATTGCGTTTACTGGACATGTATCAACACAAGCACCACAATCTATACAGGTAGCTGCATCAATAACACGCTTGTCCCCTTGTTCGCTGATTGAACTTACAGGGCAAGAATCATCACATGCTCCACAATTAATACATTCATCAGAAATTTTATGAGCCAAACTGTTCACCTCCCTTATTTAATTTTTTTAAGTATTCAATGGAATTAACTGCTATTTTTAATAGCATAAAGGTATTGTTTATGTCCAGTAAAACAATAGTGTTATTCGATAATTATATTAGGGAAAACAACGCAGAACAACGAAAATACTTGAAATGCAGAGAACTCTTCAGTATTATAAAAAACAGTTTTATTATGGGGTAGCTTATCTATTGACAAGCTACTATTCCAAGGTATTTTAAAGTTGGCCTTTGAAATTTTTTAAAGGGAGTGTTAATGCAGATTCTTGCTCTTAATTGCGGAAGTTCTTCAGTAAAATATCAATTATATAACTGGAGTATTAAAGAGGTTATTGCAAAAGGGGCAGTAGAGCGTGTAACTATTGGCGACTCTTTTATTTTACATGAAGTCCCCGGCAGAGAAGCATATAAGTATGATTCAGATTGTCCTGATCACCGTACAGCTATTGATCTGATAATTAAAATTCTTGTTGATTCAGAATATGGTGTGATTTCGGATATAAACGAGATATCCGCGGTAGGTCATAGAGTAGTTCATGGCGGAGAAAAATTTACAAGATCAGTACTCATTGATGAAACTGTTCTTGCAATAGTAAAAAAAGTAAAAGATTTAGCTCCATTGCATAATCCTCCTAATATTTCAGGAATAGAAGCAGCACAGGATGTTTTGCCGAATGTCCCACATGTTGCTATTTTTGATACTGCCTTTCATCAAACAATGCCGGATTATTCGTACCGTTATCCGGTACCATATGAGTGGTATGAAAACCATGGCGTAAGAAGATACGGATTTCATGGTACTTCTCACCTTTATGTTTCAAAGAGAGCGGCTGCCATTTTAGGTAAAACCCCTTCTGAAGTTAATCTTATAACAATGCATATTGGTAATGGCGTTTCTCATTGTGCTATAAAAAATGGGATTTCCATTGATACAACAATGGGCTTAACTCCTCTTGAAGGTGCAATGATGGGGACACGTTGCGGAGATATTGATCCTGCAATTCCGGCTTTTATGATGCAGAAGGAAAATCTTTCAGCTATAGAAATTGATGGTATTTTGAATAAGAAAAGTGGTGTTCTTGGAATTACAGGCAGGTATATAGATAGACGTGATGTAATCGAAAATGCTGCTGTAGGAGATGACCGTTGTATATTGGCCCTCCAGCTAGAGTCATACAGACTCAAAAAATATATTGGGGCATATATGGCTATTGTTGGCCCCCTTGATGCTATAGTTTTTACTGCAGGTGTTGGAGAAATGGGGTGGCTTGTCCGCCAAAAAGCTGTTGAATGTTTGGAACATTTAGGAGTTTTTCTTGATGAGGAAAGAAATAAAGCAGCAGTTACCAGGAAAAGAGAAAGCCTTATATCAACTGATGCTTCTCCTGTGAAAATTTATGTTATTCCAACAGATGAAGAGTTGGTGTTTATAGAGGATGTTGCTGCAATTCTTGAAGGGACATATACAGACCATATGTCATTTGAGTATTCATTTTCGAAACCGGATTTTGTCAGAAAATAGTATGTTTATTTACGATGCAAACCAGAAAATTAGATGAAAAACAAAAACAGAAAAAAGGGACTCAATTTACTTGAGCCCCTTTTTTGTTTATAGTTAACAATAAAT
>WQYY01000051.1 GCA_009780995.1 Desulfuromonadales bacterium | reverse complement strand
TGCGTAGGGGCGACCGTCCCCGGTCGCCCGAAATAAAGGCTAATTTTGTTGAACAAGATTAGCCTTTTAAGTAACAGCAAAAACAGAAGGCGGTTTTGTATAATGAAATTATCTATTCTCATCTCAGCTTCAGAAGCTGTTCCATTTGCAAAAAGCGGTGGTCTTGCCGATGTAATAGGCTCTTTGCCGAAATATTTAAAAAAGATGGGGCATGACGTAAGGGTTGTTATACCTAGATATTATGAAATTGATAAGGAACAGTGGGGGCTCAGGCTCTTACCCGGAGTTCTTGTTATACCAATGGGGATTCTTGGTGAGAAGTATGCCGCGGTTTATGAAGGAAGAATGCCTGATACTGATGTTCCGATCTATTTTATTGAGCATGAAGGATATTACGGACGTAACGGCCTTTATGGTGAAGATAACATAGCTTTTCCAGATAATGACCAGCGGTTTATTTTCCTTTCAAAAGCCACTCTTGAACTTTGTAAAATGATTAATTTTAAGCCTGATATTGTTCATGCGAATGATTGGCACACGGCGCTTATCCCGTTTTTCATGGATACAACTTACAAAAATGATTCCTATGCCGGTAAGGTGGCTTCTTTATTGACAATACATAATATGGAATATCAGGGTAATTTCAGGTTATCTACTATGGATATAATAGACACCGGCTGGGAGCATTTTAATTTCCTGGAAATTGAGAAACATGATTGGGTTAATTTCCTTAAAGCAGGGGTATACCATGCTACTATTCTCAGCACTGTAAGTGAGGGATACGCAAAAGAGATACAGACTCCGGAGTATGGTTGGGGATTGGAAGGAGTTCTTCAGGAGCGTGCCGATGATTTATATGGAATTTTGAACGGGGTAGACTATTCTAAGTGGTCACCGGAAGCTGATACGTTAATAACGTCCAAATACTCAGTGGATGATCTAAGTGGCAAGGCGCTTTGTAAAAAGGATATTCAGAGGATAGCTGGATTGCCTGAGAGAAAGGAAGTTCCGCTTATAGGAATGGTGGGCAGGTTAGTAAAACAGAAAGGGATAGATATATTTGCCGCTGCTCTGCCAAAGCTTTTAGAGCTTGATATTCAGATTGTTATGCTTGGCGAGGGGGAACCCTGGGCGCACTTTTATTTTGGCGGGATGGCTGCGAAACACCCTCAAAAGTTCTTCTGCCAAATCGGTTATGATAATACTCTTGCTCATAAAATTGAAGCGGGAGCTGATTTCTTTCTTATGCCTTCCGCGTTTGAGCCTTGCGGACTGAATCAGATGTATAGTATGAGGTATGGAACTTTACCAATAGTAAGGGCAACCGGTGGTCTTGACGATAGTGTTGAAAACTTTGACGAAGAGAAAGGAACAGGCACCGGATTTAAGTTTTGGGATCTGACTCCGGGAGCATTGTTTGATACAGTGGGATGGGCTGTTTATACCTGGTATAATAAGAAAAGCGCGATTAAGGGTTTGATTAAAAATGCTATGAATAAAAGATTTACCTGGGAAGATGCAGCGAAGAAGTATGAGCAGTTGTACTTAAAAGGGGTTAAGTATAGAAGGGAAGTTTAGGCCGGAAATAAAAATTGCCTAATCGTGTAAAAATTTGTTCGCGTTAGGTGAAGAGAATGTATTTGATGTGAGTGGTATGAGAGAGCTTCCGCAAAGGAAAAGTATTCGGCTAAGGGGATACAATTACAGCAGTAACGGTGCGTATTTTATTACTATATGTGTGAAAGATAAACACAAAGTATTGGGTGAAATTGTAGGGCGCGACACCCTTGGCGCGCCGTTTATGCGATTATCCGAATATGGTGGAATTGTAAACAAAGAAATTGAGGAAATGTCAACGCATTATAATGGAGTTGTGGTTGATAAATTCGTCGTGATGCCGAATCATGTGCACATAATCGTATCCATTGGCAGGGACGGCGCGCCAGGGGTGTCGCGCCCTACAACTGCCTTAATTCCTACTATAGTCGCTGCGTTGAAGATGAAGACAAACAGGGCCATTGGTTTTTCTATATGGCAAGCGTCTTACCATGACCACATCATTCGCAATATAGAAGAATATCAACGCATATGGAAATATATAGACGAAAATCCATCACATTGGGTGGAAGATTGTTATTACAACGTTTGAAGTGTATCATGTTACATTATCAATCAAGCTACATCGTTTACAAAGCGGCGTCAAGGAATCTATACAAAAAAATTGCCTAATCGTCTTTCTGACCACACGATTAGGCAATGCTATTTTTACTCTTTTTCCCATATCACTATTTTTGTGAGCTGAGGTTTTACCTCAGCTCACAGATAATACAGTCCGTAGATCATAATGTACTTATTCTTGCCTGATTGTACAATTAGTCATAGAATTAGGCAAAAGTTTCACGCTATTTCTTTTCAGGGGAAGTAACGGTATTTTGCTTTTCCGGAGGAGTAACTGTAAAATTGAAAGTTTTTACCAATTGCCCGTCAAGATATACATTTATTGTATAATTACCGGTAGGGTCCCCTTCAGCAAATTCCCATGCGCCAGAGTAGTAAATTTCACCATCACTGCTTTCCGCCTCCTGAATTACAGTTCCTGTTTTTCTGTCTTTTGAAATTGAAAATCCGTTTTCTTCCGGACCCCAGTTGCCAGGTGCAGGTAAAATCAATTCTTCTTTAATCTGGACTTTTGGCTGGTCAGTGTTGATTTTCATAATAAAGCCGAAATTTCCTCCGACCTTGAATGGAATAACAGCTGCTTCTGTAAAAGATTCATCTGATTGATTAAACATTCCGACTGCTGAATCCTCAACTGTTGAGGTTGCGGAAGCGGTTTTTAAGCCGGCAAATATGGGTAATGCCATTATTGCCGCAAAAAGAAATAGTTTAACAAGTAAGTTGTGTTGTTTTAGAAAAGTTTTTATCATATTTTGCTCCTCTCCATGAAATTTGATTTTATAATAATAACAAAAAAACTGGAAGTATCATAAATGTTTTGTGATTTTATTTTTATCCAAAAAATCAATAAACAAGTTGTTGCAATTATGCTACAGTCTGTCGAGATATTAGTTGGGGGGATATATGAGTATAGCGGATAAGATTAGAACAAGTATTGAGGGCTCATCCTGGATTAGAAAGATGTTTGAAGAGGGTGAGCGGTTGAGGAAGCAGTATGGGGCTGATAATGTTTTTGATTTTACGTTGGGGAATCCGGAAATTGAGCCTCCTGTAAAGTTTGATTTGGAGCTTGAAAATATTGTTAAGTCCCATTTGATCGGTATTCACAGATACATGAGTAATGCAGGATACGAAGAGACCAGGGGAGCAATAGCAAAGGTTTTATCTGAAGCTTCAGGGCTGCCTGTGCAGTCAAAAAATATTGTAATGACCTGCGGCGCCAGCGGCGCTATGAATGTTGTGCTTAAAACAATCCTGAATCCGGGAGATGAGGTTATTATATTGATACCTTATTTTGTGGAGTACAAGTTTTATATTGATAATCACGGAGGGGTGCCAAAAGAGGTATGGACAGATAAAGAAACATTCCAGCCGGATATTGCTGCCATAGAGAAAGCAATCAGTGCAAAGACCAAGGCGATAATAATAAACAGCCCCAATAATCCTACAGGAGTAATATACTCTTCTGAGATATTAAAGGAGCTGGGGGCTCTTTTAAAAAGGAAGGAAGAGGAGTTTAAACAGCAGATCTATCTTATCTCTGATGAGCCTTACAGTCGTATAGTTTATGACGGTAATATAGTTCCTAATGTTTTCAAATATGTTGATAATGCTGTGATAGTAACATCTCATTCAAAAGACCTGGCTATTCCCGGGGAGAGAATAGGATACCTTGCGGCAAATCCAAAGATGGAGAAGGCAGATCTTTTTATGGAAGGGGCGATTTTTTGTAACCGTACTCTTGGTTTTGTAAATGCGCCGGCTCTTATGCAGCGGCTTGTTACAGGTTTACAGAGGGAAAGTGTGAATATTGCCGATTATCAGCGTAAAAGGGATATTCTCTATGATAATCTTACTTCTGTTGGGTTTAAGATGATAAAGTCTGAAGGGGCATTTTATCTCTTTCCTGAGTCTCCAATACCTGATGATCTGGAGTTTGTGAAGCTGGCGCAGAAACATAATATTCTGCTTGTGCCCGGAGTTGGCTTTGGAGCTCCCGGATATTTCAGGATAGCTTACTGTATTAATATTGATACGATTGAGCGAAGCCTTCCCGCATGGAAGCTTTTGGCTGCGGATTGTGGCCTTGGGAGGTAGGATGAACGCGACAATTTTAATTGTTGACGATGAAGAAAGTATTAGAGAAGCCCTTCAAGGGGTTCTTGAAGATGAAGGGTATCGTGTTATAACGGCAGAGAATGGGATTGATGGTATTGAAGCTGTTCAGAAAGATATACCGGATTTGGTATTGCTGGATATATGGATGCCTAAGATGGATGGTCTGGAAGCTTTGAAAAAGCTGAGAGAGTTATATCCTAATCTGGCCGTTGTTATGATTTCAGGTCATGGCACAATTGAGACGGCGGTTAACGCGACAAAAATGGGAGCGTTTGATTTTATTGAGAAACCCCTTTCTCTGGATAAAGTTTTGCTTACAGTCAGCAATGCCGTTAACATGAGCAGGTTAATAGAGGAAAATGCTTCTCTTAAAGGGCTTATTGATGACCAGTGTGAGCTGGTGGGAGATTCAGCAAAGATAAAAGAGTTAAGGGAACAGATAAAAAGAGTTGCTTCCGCGGACAGTTCTGTTTTGATTACGGGGGAAACTGGTACTGGAAAAGAGCTTGTAGCTCGAGTTATACACAGTTTAAGCTCCAGAAAAGATAAGCCTTTTATATCAATGAACTGCGCAGCACTGCCTGAAGAGCTTATGGAGTCAGAGCTCTTTGGCCATGAGAAGGGCGCTTTTCCAGGAGCGATTTCTCAAAAAAAGGGTAAACTGGATATTGCCAATGGCGGAACACTTTTTCTTAATAATGTGGAAGAGCTATCTGTAAATGGGCAACGGAAGCTTTTGAAGCTTTTGCAGGAAAGTAATTATGAACGTGTTGGCGGTACAAGAAGTATTAAAGCTGATTTAAGGATTATTGCCGCTACTGTTCTGGATATAGAAAAGATGGCATCTGCCGGAGAATTTCTGCCTGACCTCTATTACAGGCTAAATGTTGTCCCTTTGCATATTCCGGCTCTAAGAGAGCATCTTGAGGATATTCCTGAACTGGTAAAATATTTTCTCGATCGCTTTTGCATAAAGGAGGGGAGAGAGAAGAAAGAGGCCAGTAAAGATACGTTAAAGGCTTTAAAAAATTACGATTGGCCCGGTAATATCAGGGAGCTTAAAAATATTATTGAACGTATGGTTATTATGAGTAGCGGTCAATTTCTGGAAATATCTGCCCTTCCGGATATGTTTGTTATGGGGCAGGATAATGTTATTGATGATTTCAGGGAGAGTAATTCGTTGCGGGGAGCAAGGGAAGAGTTTGAACGTGAATTTATTATGCAGAAGCTAGAAGAGAATGACTGGAATATTACGAAAACTGCGGAAGCAATTGAACTTGAGAGGAGTAATCTTCATAGGAAGATCAAGAGTTATGGAATTGAGATGAAGAAATGACTTCGGCTTTTGGTCATATGCGTCGACCGTAGGGGCGATCTTTGATCGCCCGCTATCGGGCGCACACAGTGCGCCCCTACTTCGCAGGACGTTCAACGTGGCGTTGCCACGCCTCACGCCCTACTCCTCGGCTGCCTTGCCTATGAGCCGAAATCCTGTGTCATTGGGTAAAGTTTATGGTATTGAGATGAAAAAATAGGGGGAATTTATGAAACGTTCTGTTCTTTTCTTGTTTTTTTTAGTTACATTCGTTACTTGCTCTGCTTATGCAGGTGCAGGTACGGGTACAGAGAATTCTGATAAAACTAAAGAGTTTTACCCATATTTCCCTTCGCTTATAAAATGGAATAAAAGCGATGTGAATTTCACTCCTCCTCAAACTTGCGGAGAATGCCATGAAAAGCAATATTCAGAGTGGAGCAGCTCAATACATAGCGTTGCTTTTCAGGATCCGATTTATCAGGGAGAACTGAATCAGGCTTTTAAAGCTGTAGGCCATTCGATTACGAAACAGTGTGAGGGCTGCCACTCCCCAGCTGGGATGGTTACGGGAGAAGTTAAGCAGCCAGGTACAGCCAACCTTTCTCCTATGGCATCTGCCGGGGTTTCTTGTGATATATGCCACTCTGTAAGCGGAGTTACTCACCTACAAACTCCAACGCATGAACCTGAAAACGGTTCCTTCATTCTTACCCCTGGAGAAAACGGAGAGCCTGTAAAACGGGTGCCATTCCCACCTACACAAGATTGTGGCGGCGGGTTTCATGGATGTGTAGAGTCAACTCTTCATCAAACATCTGAGCTTTGTGCGTCATGCCATAATGTTTTTCATTATGAGACTAATTTCCCTCTTGAAAAGACATATAATGAGTGGAAATTTAGCCCATACGAGCAACATGGGATCCAATGTCAAGATTGCCATATGGTTGATATAAAAACATTTAAAGATGCTGCTGATAATTTCAGGAAACCTTCCAGAGAAGAGCATCACCACTACTTTAATGGACCTAACTACCTTCTTTCGTATCTTTCGGCGGGAGCAGCAAAAAAAGCCGGAAATGATGATCTGGCAACAAGGTTTATGCTTCAGTATGATATGGCAGTTGAGCGTTTAAAAAGCGCTGCGGATATTGAAATTATGCCGGTTTACTCTAACAATGAACTTACAGAACTTAAAGTGAGAGTAAAAAATATCCGTTCAGGACATAATATGCCCACATCTCTTACAAATATCCGTCAGATGTGGCTTGAAGTGACAGTAAAGGATGAAAATGGAAAAGTCATTATGACAAGTGGGGCAGTTAAAGACGGAGAAGCTTTACCACCAGATACCAGAGTGTTTAACTCAGACGGTATGGATAAAAATTTTAAGTTTGCTGTGGATCCATGGGAAATTGTGGCTTTTTCCAAGCATGATACGATCCCGCCCCGGGGACATAGGGATGTTTATTACGGAGTAAGGATTCCTGAAAATGTAAAAAATATAACAGTCGAAGTTAGGCTGAGGTATCGTCAAGCTGATCAGAAAATAGCGGAGGCTTTGCTTGCCGCGGTTCCTGAGAGTATAAATCTTAAGGCAATGTACGGCCTGGATAAGGTTCCTCCTCTTCCTATTGTGGATATGGCCAGTAAAACAGGGACTTTTGCTACAGGTTGTCCAATCATAGGGATAAATAATTGTGGATATGGTCAGTGAGGCAGGCGCTTTTGCTATAAAAAGATGACGATGGCTTTTGGGCATATACAGCGTTAGCCTCGTACCAGATTGCTCAACACTTGTAGGGGCGGCCATTGGTCGTCAGTATTATCGGGCGCACACAGTGCGCCCCTACATATCTGCACCCAGTATATTCTTATATTGTCTGATTATATTTGTTTTATATAATTAGGCAATTATTTTTTACGCGGTTATTCCTGTTAGCTGAGGTGATACCTGAGCTAACAGATTAATGGTTATTACGTATTTTTTTACAAATCATAGAATTAGGCAATAAACCATTCTGCCTAACTGATACAGGATTTTGAGCCATAGGCAAGGCACGTAGGAGCGGATGGCAATCTGCCCGTATTGGATATTTTATCATCGGGCCGTTTGCCAACGGCCCCTACACAAGCGAGACCCGATGAATGCAACGCAGCGTGTGGCCAAAAGCTGAAGTCATATAAATAAATCAAATAGTTGTCTTTTTAGGCAGCTTACTATATAAATTACCAGTTCATTCATTCCATAGGAAAAGAGTCATTTATGGCTGATAAAAGCAAAGCAGATATAGGTGCGTTGCGCGTTTCAATTGATTCGGTGGATAACCAGATACTTGAACTTTTAAATAAGAGGGCAAATCTGGTTCTTGATGTAGGCAAACTGAAACAGGCTGAAAGTCTTGAGTTTTACGTACCTAACAGAGAAAGGGCAATTTTCGACCGTTTAACATCGGAAAATAAAGGCCCATTTCCTAATGACTCTCTGCGTAAGGTTTACAGGGAAATTATATCAGCGTCTCTTGCTTTGGAGATCCCTATGAAAGTAGCGTTTATGGGGCCTAAGGCAACATTTTCACATATTGCAGCTATGCAGCAGTTTGGCCTTTCTGCTGAACTTGTTCCTAAAAAGTCCATTTCTGCTGTTTTTGAAGAGGTTGAAAAAGGGCTTGCAATGTATGGTGTTATCCCTGTGGAAAATTCGACAGAGGGTGTTGTATCCCATACCCTTGATATGTTTATGGAGAGTGAGCTTAAGATAGGGGCCGAGATTCTGCTGGAGGTTTCTCACTATTTACTTTCGAAAACAGGACAAATGAGCGATGTAACAAAGGTTTACTCTCATCCGCAACCTCTCGCACAGTGCAGAAGATGGCTGGAAGAGAATCTCCCGAACATTCCTCTGGTTGATGTTGCATCTACAACACTTGCGGCTCAGATTGCCAGTGAAGACTACACCTCTGCCGCTATTGCCAGCGAGTATGCGGCTTCTGTCTACGGTCTGCGGGTAGTTAAAGAGCGCATAGAAGATCAGGTAAACAACTTTACAAGATTCCTGATAATAGGAAACAAACTGGCTGAAAAAAGCGGTGATGACAAAACTTCCCTTATGTTCGCGGTAAAAGACGAACCCGGGATACTTTATAAAATGCTGGAGCCTTTTGCAAAAAGAGGGGTTAATCTGTGCAAGATAGAGTCCCGCCCAATGAAGAAAAAAGCCTGGGAATATATGTTTTTTCTAGACCTTTTCGGGCATATTTCCGATCCTAATATAGATACGGCGATAAAAGAGCTTAATAACTACTGTCAGTTTGTTAAAGTTCTTGGCTCTTATCCACGGGCAAAGTAGCGCTTATGTCATTGATCAATAATCTTACAGTAATTGGTGTAGGCCTTATAGGGGGCTCTTTTGCAAGGGCTTTAAAAGATAAAGGGGCAGTTAAAGAGATTACAGGTGTTGATATTGATCCCTTGAATCTTAAAAAGGCTTTAGAGCTGAAGGTTATTGACAGGGCAGAAACTCAACTCCCGGCTTCTATTAAAGAGGCAGATGTTGTGTTTATAGCGACTCCTGTACGTACAATTGCCGGTATTGTTAAACAGATTGCCCCTTTTCTGAAGCAGGGAGCTGTTGTTACAGATGGTGGGAGCGTTAAGAGTGAGATAGTTGAGCTTTGCGATAGGTTGATTCCTGAAGGTAGATATTTTGTCGGAGGACATCCGATAGCAGGTACTGAGAATTCAGGGGTTGAAGCTTCATATGCTGACCTTTATAAGGGGAAGCGATGTATATTGACTCCTACGGCAAATACCGATTCTTCTGCTTTGGAAAAAATCGTAAAAGTATGGGAAGCTGTAGGGAGTGAAGTGGTTTTTATGGATTCAGTCAAACATGACAAACTTACGGCAGCAATTTCCCATCTTCCTCATATGGTGGCTTATACCCTTGTTAACACTGTTGGAGAGTACGAGGGTTGTGATGAAAATATCCTGAAATATTCGGCAGGAGGGTTCAGGGATTTTACCAGAATAGCTTCTTCTGACCCAAAGATGTGGCGTGATATCGCCTTGCAGAATAAAAAACCGATTATCGAAATGATGGATTACTTTACAGAACATTACTCTGAGCTTAAAAATCTTATAGTCAATGACGACAGTGACGGCCTTGAAGAGTTTTTTGCAAGGTCAAGAAGCCATAGGGAGAGTATCCTGTAATGCCAGAAGAAGTCTCGGATAAATATATAGTTAAGCCTTCAAAGGGGATAACTGGTGAGATTGCAGTCCCGGGAGATAAATCAATATCCCACAGGTCTATTATTCTTGGAGCCATAGCTGAAGGGGTTACAACAGTTAAAGGCTTTTTAAGGGGTGAGGATAATTTCGCTACTTTAAATGCTTTTAGCTCTATGGGTGTGCGTATTGATGACGATGGCACAGCCCTTAAAATTCATGGCGTAGGGCTTAATGGTCTGAAAGAGCCGGAAGATGTAATAGATTGCGGTAATTCAGGGACCACAATGCGGATATTATCCGGTTTGCTGGCAGGTCAGCCGTTTTTATCAGTGCTTACCGGCGATAAATATCTGCGCCGCCGCCCTATGAAGCGGGTTATAAAGCCTCTTTCCATGATGGGAGGAGAAATTATCGGCCGCTCAGGTGGCGAAAAAGCCCCTCTTGCTATTATCGGTAAAAAATTAAAGTCGATATCATATGAATCTCCTGTTTCATCTGCCCAGGTAAAGTCTGCTGTTCTTCTTGCTGGACTTTATGCTGATGGGGAAACATCGGTAAAAGAGCCTCAGCTTTCAAGAGACCATTCAGAAAGAATGCTTAAATATTTTGGCGCTGATATAAAGAGATCCGGCTTGGAAGTCTCTGTTTCAGGTAATAAAGCTCTTAGTGGCAGGGATATAACGGTTCCTGGAGATATCTCTTCGGCTGCTTTTTTTATTGTAGCTGCTTTAATAGTCCCAGGTTCAAAGCTTCTTATCCGTAATGTAGGCGTAAACCCCACCAGAACAGGGGTTATTGATATACTTCTGAAAATGGGCGGAAATATCCAACTGCAGAATCAGAGGAAGGTTTCAGGTGAGCCGGTTGCTGATATACTCGTTATCTCTTCGCCCCTTAAAGGAGTTGAAATATCAGGAGATGTTGTGCCCAGAGCAATTGATGAGTTCCCGATTATATCTGTGGCTGCAGCTTTGGCTGAAGGTGTTACTGTTATTAGTGATGCTCATGAATTAAGGGTTAAAGAGACGGACCGTATCAGCGCTATGGTGGTAAACCTCAAAGCAGCCGGAGTTCAGGCTGAAGAAAAAGATGATGGCATGGTAATTCATGGGATATCTAAACTAAGCTCGTTTAACGCGGAGAGTTTTGGAGATCACAGAATTGCAATGTCTATGATAATTGCAGGGCTTACTACAAGCGGATCCAGCACTGTTAAAGAGATTAGCTCTATTTCAACGTCGTTTCCCGATTTTCTATCTCTTATAAGAAAGGTGTCGGCAGTATGAAATCTTCATTTTGTTCTGCGGGGAAAATGATTGTGGCTATAGATGGCCCGTCAGGCGCCGGAAAGAGCACCATTACAAAAAAACTGGCAGATAGAATAGGTTATATTAATATTGATACCGGTGCTATGTTTCGTAGCGTAGCTCTTCTTGCCAACCGCGCGGGAATAGAGTGTGATGATGACAAGGCTCTTGAAAAACTTTGCAAAAGTATGTCTATTAAGTTTGAAAGGACAAACGGTAGTTGTTCTATAATTGTAAATGGTGAAGATGTCTCTTCAAAAATAAGAACTCCTGAGATCAGCATACTTACTTCAGCTATTTCTGCTAATATGGTAGTCCGTGATTTTCTTCTGAAATATCAACGAAATATGGCGGTAAATAAGGGGGTTGTTTTGGAAGGGCGGGATATAGGTACTGTAGTATTTCCTGATGCGGATATTAAATTTTATCTCACAGCTTCGGTAGAAGAGCGTGGACGCCGGCGTTTCATGGAGCTTCAGGCAAAGGGTGAAGATGTTACCCTTAATCAGACAATAGAGGCAGTCAAAAAGAGAGATGAACAGGACGCCAACAGGAAGTATGCCCCACTACGTCAAGCTGATGACGCTATAGTGGTTGACTCTACCTCACTTACATTTGATGAAGTTGTTGATAAAATAGAGAGTATGATAAAAGAAAAAGCCGGTTGTAACTGTTGAAAGATCATATCGGGGATTAAAGGTATGGAAATTATTCTGGCAAAACAGGCTGGTTTCTGTTTTGGTGTTAAACGCGCTATTCAAATGGCTTTTGATGAAGCTGAGAAAAAAGGGAATGTTACGACTTGTACCCTTGGGCCTATTATTCACTCTCCTCAAGTAGTCAAACGCCTTGAGGAAGCAGGGGTAGAAGCAGTAAATGACCTTAAAAAAATTAATGACGGAACGGTTATAATCCGTTCTCACGGTGTTACCGAAGCCGAACTTGAAGAAGCTGTAGATAAGAAACTGACAATAGTTGACGCAACATGCCCTTTTGTTAAAAAGGCCCAGGAGTATGTTAAAAGTTTGTCCGAAGATGGATATGACGTAGTTGTGGTTGGAGATGCCGACCATCCGGAAGTAGAAGGCCTTGTTTCCTACGCGAAAGGTAAAGTTTATATAATAGCGTCGGCGGAAGAGGCTGCTCATCTTAAAAATATGAAGAAAATTGGGATAGTTGCACAAACCACTCAATCAATGGAAAATCTTAAAAGTGTGGTCGCTGAATGTCTGCCAAAGGGGAGTGAAACGAGAGTTTTTGATACAATTTGTGATGCAACGGCAATTCGCCAGAAGGAAGCAAGGATTCTCGCAGAACAGGTTGACTGTATGATTGTTATTGGGGGATACAACAGCGCAAATACTAAACGTCTGGCTGAGGTTTGTAAAGAGTTGCAGCCAAACACTTATCATATTGAATATGCAGGGCAACTTGATGTCAACTGGTTCATGAATGTTAAGAGAGTTGGTGTTACTGCGGGAGCATCTACTCCAAAATGGCTTATTGATGAAGTATTTAAAAGAATACAGCGTATTGCGAAAAACAAAAAAGATTGAAATTTTTGTAAAGAGTTGATAGCTTAAAAATCTTGTTTAGTTAATTGTCAGGGGGGTAGTATTTGATGGCTGAAGCAACGAAGTATGATAAAAGTAATCCGCCAATAAAGCGCTTCAAAGACGCTAATGACGAGCATAATGAGCACTCAGAACCCGGAGAGTTCGAAACGCTGTTTCAAAGTAGCCTGAAACAGCCCCAAACAGGCGAGGTTGTTGAGGGTACAGTAGTTCAAATAACCCCGGAATATGTAATGATAGATGTTGGATATAAATCGGAAGGTTGTGTTCCTATTGAAGAGTTTACTAACGAGAATGGTGATCTGACAGCGACACCCGGGGATAAAGTAAACGTTCTGTTTCAGCGTAAAAAGAACGCTAGTGGCCATTATCTCCTTTCCAAGCGGAGAGCGGAGCAGCTAATTGGCTGGGACCGTGTAGCAAAAGCCGGTGGCGAAGGTGGTATTATTGAAGGGAAAATCGTTTCAAAGGTTAAAGGCGGACTTACTGTAGATATCGGTCTTCCTGCATTTTTACCTGCTTCTCAGATA
>WQYY01000050.1 GCA_009780995.1 Desulfuromonadales bacterium | reverse complement strand
GTGAAAAAGGTCTTTCCTTTGAAGGAATTACTTCACGCTTTGTGGTTTGTTGTTGCTCATTCTGTTTTCTTTCGGGAAGTTCAACCCTTCCAAGAATAACAGCTTTATTTGCCGTGGCTTTTTGCGGCTCTTTTATCTCTGTTTTATTTTTTTCAGAATCAACTTCAACTTTCTTCTTCTCTTTCTTTGTTTCAGCCTTTTCCTGTTCTGTAACTTCTGCTTCTTTTACCTCAGTTTTTTCAGGTTCAGGAGCCTCGTCTACAGGCACCTCTACTGTTTTTTCTACAACCTTTGCCCGTCTTCTGATCAGGGTGGAAGTTACCCTTGTCTCTTCCTGGGCTATATCTTTTACTGTCATAGTCACAGTTGGAGGCGCCTGAAGCTTTTTTATCACCTCTTCATCAACAGCAGACATATGACTTTTAACGTCAACTCCAATGGCTTTCAATCTGGAAATCAGCTCTTTATTCTCAAGCCCCATTTTCTGCGCCAGCTCATGTACCCGTATTTTCCCCATATATCTCTACCCCTTCCTCAAAGAAGTTCCCATATCTTATTAACTCTTTTTGAAGCATCTCCGTAATTCCCCCGGAACTTAGAGCTATTGCTACACGTAACTCTTTACCAAGGGGCTTTGCCAGTTCCTCTTTTGTAAGAAACTGATATGATGCAACTCCTGTCTTTTCCGCTATTGATAAAAACCTATCAGCAGTTTCAACAGAAATATCTTTAGAAATAATCAGAAATTTAATTTTCTTTTTCTTTAATCCGTCAATAATCGAATCACTGCCTGAAATAACATTACCTGCTCTGTTTGCAAGGGCAATAAGAGAAAGAATCCGTTCAATAAAAAGTAACTGAAGCTGCTCAAAAAGCCCGTCAAGAGCAGGTGCAATAATTTCTCCTTTAAACGACCGTGAAAACTGATGAAGCCTTAATGCTTCCGCAATACATTTTTTATTAAAACAGGTATACGCTCCGCGGCCGGGCAGCTTACCGAGAAAATCAGGTACAAGAACCCTTTCCGGTGTAATAACAAAACGGAGTAATTCATTTTTTTCCTTTTTGCTTTTACACCCAAGACAACTTCTTTCAGGAGAAGCTTTAGGCATATATTTACTCTTCCGACTCCTCAACCTTTTCTATTGTGCTTTCTGATTCAGCCTCTGCTAAAATATCATCAGCTTTATCACTGCTCTCTTCGGAGGCGCTTCCATCAAAAGAGGAATATTCAAGAAGCTCAGCTTCAGCCTGTCTGGTTTCGCTTTTTATATCAATTTTCCAGTTTGTAAGCCGTGCCGCTAAGCGGACATTCTGCCCTCTTTTACCAATTGCCAGAGAAAGCTGATCATCAGGAACAATAATTTCCATTGCATGGTTTCCATCATCAACATAAACCTTTGATACTGTCGCAGGTGAAAGGGCATTACACGCAAAGCGGGCAATATCCTCAGTCCATGGAATAATATCAATCTTTTCACCACGAAGCTCTGAAACAACATTTTGGACTCTGCTGCCGCGCATCCCTACGCAAGCACCTACGGGGTCCACATCTTTATCATCGGAAAATACAGCGATCTTTGCCCGGCTTCCGGGCTCTCTTACAACATTAATAATTTCAACTATCCCTTCGGCAATTTCAGGTACTTCTGCTTCAAAGAGCTTGGCAAGCATTTCAGGCGCTGTACGGGAAAGAAGAATCTGCGGCCCTTTTGTTGTCATACGAATATCTGTAATTAAAGCTTTTATTCTGTCTCCCTGACGGTAACTCTCTCTTGGAGCCAGCTCTTTATGTAAAAGGAGAGCCTCAGCCCGCCCAAGATCAACAATAATATCCCCTTTTTCAAATCTCCTGACTAGGCCATTTACAAGCTCGCCGACCCTGTCTTTAAATTCATTGAAAACTGTTTCCCGCTCAGCTTCCCTGACCCGCTGTATTATTACCTGTTTAGCGGTTTGAGTTGCGATTCTTGAAAATTCGCTTGAAGGAAGTTTCATACCTATAACATCACCGATTTCAACATCAGGATCCTCTTCTTTGGCTTCCTCCAATGTTATCTGCTTATATGAATCTTCAACATCTTCTACAACCTCCACGAATTCAAACAGTTCAATTTCGCCGATTTCAGGGTTATAGTGTGCCTCAAGATCTCTTGTATTACGGAACTTTTTATTAGCTGCTGTTAAAACAGCCTGTTCAAGAGCTTCTGTAATAACTTCCCTTTCTATGTTCTTCTCTTTGACGATCTGGTCAACAACATGCTTGAGGGTTAAGGTGTTATCCACAATATTTTCTCCTTATTGCAAATTTCATTTGTAAAAAATTATATTTTTAAAATTCAAATTCCAAATTGGCTTTGGCTATCTTCTCAAAAGGAATAGACGCATCATGCCCCTCTTTAAGATGAACCTTAACTAACCCATCAGATATACTCAACAAATTACCTAAAAAAGTTTTTCTCTTATTTCCGGAGTCATCAGAAAGCATTTCGAAAGTACGGATCTTTATAAACTCCCCTATATACCGCTCATAATCCGCAATTTTTTTAAGAGGCCTGTTAAGACCTGGTGAAGAAACTTCCAGAGTATATTGACCCGAAATTATATCTTCAATATCAAGAATATTTGAAAGCTCATGACTGATTGTTGCACAATCGTCCAAAGTAATGCCACCTTCTTTATCAATATAGAGACGAAGCACCATACTCTGCCCTTCTCTTTTATACTCAATATCAACGAGCTCAAAACCTCCCGCATCCAGAACCGGTTTGATTATAGACTCAATTTTTCCCGTTATATTCATGTTTGACATATTTTTACCAAAAAAAAAGTGAGCTCAGGAGCCCACTTCCTAGTGAACATTAACTTGTTAGAAATCCTGTAACATGAACATAGACAAAAGGCAAGGGTTTTTTATAACGGAATAAGATCAAAAATTCTTTTTCATTGAAAGACTTTATTAATTTGTATAACTGAAAAAATTTAATTTAAATCAAAATAATCAATATTGAATGGCACTGTTTTAAAATAACTGATATGTTTTTAAGTCATTAATATAAGGAGAGGAAAATGAAACAGTGGAAAATTGAAACCCAGGCTATTCAAGGGGGATACGACCCAAAGCCTGGTGAGCCGCGTATTCCAGCTATATGCCAAAGCACCACATTTAAATATGAAAGTGCAGATCATGTAGCAAAGTTATTTGATTTAGAGGTACCAGGTTTTTTCTACACACGCCTGGGAAACCCTACAAGCGATGCTTTTGAGCAAAAAATAGCAATGATGGAGGGCGGTGTAGGAGCCCTGGCAACATCATCAGGGCAAGCTGCCACTACCTTGGCAATGCTGAACATATGTAAAGCCGGAGAGCATTTTATAGCAGCAAGCACCCTATATGGAGGAACCTATAACCTCTTCTCCTGTACTTTGCCCAAAATGGGGATTCAAGTAACATTTGTGGATCCAGAGGCAACCGCAGAAGAGATATTAAAGAAGTTTCAGCCTAACACAAAAGCTATTTTTGGGGAAACAATAGGTAATCCCGGCTTAAATATCCTTGATTTTGAAAAATTTTCAGCGATTGCAAAAGAAAAGAAAGTACCGTTTATTGTTGATAATACACTGGCTACTCCGTACCTCTGCCGGCCTTTTGAGCATGGGGCAAACATTATTATACACTCTGCAACAAAGTATATCGACGGACATGCAACAAGTGTAGGTGGTGTAATTATTGACGGAGGAAATTTTGATTGGGAATCGGGAAATTTTCCTGAGCTTACAGAGCCGGATGAAAGCTATCATGGACTTCAATATACAAAAGCCTGTGGTAATCTTGCATATATAATTAAAACCAGGGTGCAACTTATGAGAGACCTGGGAGCAGCCCTAAGCCCGTTTAACTCATTTATGTTTAACCAAGGCTTACATACCCTTCCATTGAGAATGGAACGTCATAGTGATAACGCGCTTGAAGTTGCGCAATATCTTGAAAAACACCCTGCCGTAAGTTGGGTAATATATCCGGGGCTGCCAAGTCACCAAAGCTATGAAAGGGCAAAAAAGTATCTTCCAAAAGGCGCAAGCGGAGTGCTGACTTTTGGTATAAAAGGCGGTGCAGCCGCAGGTAAGATATTTATGGAGAGTTGTAAACTTGTAGCCCTGGTTGTACATGTAGGAGACGTGAGAAGTTGTGTTCTTCATCCCGCCAGCACAACTCATCGTCAGCTTACAGAAGAACAACAGATTGAATCCGGAGTAGCGCCGGATCTGATACGTTTCTCAGTAGGTATTGAAAATGTAGAAGATATAATTGAAGATATAAATCAGGCTTTGTTAGCCAGTCAAAAGTAGAAACATATCATAATATATTGTTAATCGTTATCAAGGGATTACCTGGCCAGGTAATCCCTTGTTCTTTTTTGGCAATTAAAGTAAAATAGTTCATTATTCTTTTGAAGTTTCTTCACTATAAAAAAGATAAGGACAGGAACAATGATTAACACCAACAACCTTAAAATCAACAGTATTACCCCAATTATACCACCAATAGCTCTAAGAAAAGTATTTCCTTTAACAGAAGAAAATAGCCAATTCATAACCTCCAGCCGTGAACAGATAAAAGATATAATCCAGGGACGTGACAAAAGGCTTATGGTTATTGTTGGCCCCTGTTCTATCCATGACCCTAAAGGAGCACTTGATTACGCAGAAAGGCTCTCGAAGCTTGCGGAAGAACTTTCAGACCAACTCTTAATTGTAATGAGGGTCTACTTTGAAAAACCGAGAACAACCGTAGGCTGGAAAGGACTTATTAATGATCCTGATATGGACGGGACTCATGAAATATCAAAAGGTCTTGGTATAGCAAGAAGCCTGCTTTGCGCAATAACAGAAATGGAACTTCCCGTTGCCAACGAAATGCTGGACCTTATTACCCCAGAATACCTTGCTGATATGATCTCTTGGGGAGCTGTAGGGGCGAGAACGACAGAATCGCAAAATCACAGGGAACTTGCAAGTGGGCTTTCATTCCCTATAGGGTTTAAAAACGGGACAGACGGGAACCTTCAGATTGCAATTGACGCTATGATAGCGGCAATGAACTCACATAGCTTCCTTGGTATAAATGATGAAGGTAAAACAGCGATTTTACAGACAACAGGAAATCCTGATGTGCATATTGTCCTTCGTGGCAGCGGAAAAAAACCTAATTACTCCCCTGAAGAAATTGAGAAAACAGAAGAAATGATTCATAGTACAGGCTTGATTCCCGCAATAATGGTAGATTGCAGTCACGGTAATTCAGAAAAAAACCATGAAAATCAGCCGATTGTTTTTGACAGTGTAATCTCTCAGATTGAAGCAGGGAACAGGTCAATATCAGGAGTTATGATAGAAAGCTATCTGAAAGCAGGAAACCAATCCATACCTGATGACAAAAGCAAACTTAAGTATGGCGTTTCAATAACCGATAAATGTATTGATTGGGATACCACAGAAAAAATACTGCGCGATGCGCATGCCCGTCTAAAAGATATCGGTGGAAGAAGTACATAAATTTTATGAGTTAGCAGTCATATGGCGAGAGTGCAGAGAATATAACAAATGAAATTATATACAGGTAAAAACGTGAAACAAGTTGAAAAAATTTCGGAAAACAATAATTACACAGCGGTAAACGTTGGTTCTTTGAATGATTTGGCAAATTATTCTCTTACGCATCCTAAAACGGGACAAGAAATAAAAGGAAAAGTATTCCTGAAAGAACCAACGAAAGCTACCGGTACGGAAATTTCATTTACAACATTACCCCCCCAAACAGAATTACCCTTTTTCCACTTTCACCACAAGGACGAAGAAACTTATATAATCTTAAAAGGATACGGCTATTATCAAGTGGATAATGATTGTTTTCCTATAACCGAAGGCAGTGTCATAAGAGTAGCACCCCAAGGAATACGAGGACTATGTAATGCATCTGATGTCCCAATGATTTACATCTGCATACAATCGAAAGAAAATACATTGGAAGAGCATACTACTGCCGATGGAAAGATATCTGAAAATACCCATCCTGCATGGAAAGAAAAATATTAATCTTTACCGGATTTATTCGGACTCTTCATCCGCGACAAGCTGCCACCTCCTTATATGCCATATATAGCAGAATCTGCTTCACCTAAATAGACAAAATTATCATGTTGAAATACGAAAAATTGTTAATTGAAAAATCGAAAAAGGTCTGTTTGCACAAAAAATGATGAGCGATTTTGAAGAATATATAAGACAAGGCGAACCTTCACAAAAAGAGAAGGCACAAATTTGGCAGACTGCTATCGGTCTGCAAGATGTTGATGGATTGAAACCATCCGAATATCTGCTTGAAACGGCAAAAGAGAATATTGAGAACAAAATCACAATAAACGAAGTTCAGCACCGTATTGACAGTTATTACAAACAACAGTCAAATCGTAGAAACATTGAAACAGAACGCACAGAAGAGGCAGATAAGGTTTCGGCTCGCATTACCGAAATTTTGTCTAATAACACTTTTTCGTTTTCACCACTCGAATACATTGCAATTCACCGCCGGCTTTTCACAGGAATTTACAAATTTGCAGGTAAAATTCGTGATTATAATATAAGCAAAGAAGAATGGGTTTTAAACGGAAAATCAGTGCTTTATTCCGATTATGTTCTTCTTCGCCAAACGCTTGACTACGATTTTGCACAAGAAAAACAATTTGATTATCAACTAATTGATTTATTGCAATCTATTCAACATATTGCAAAATTTATTTCGGGGCTTTGGCAAATTCACGCTTTTGGCGAAGGAAACACACGCACTACAGCAGTTTTTGCAATAAAATATCTTCGTTCATTCGGTTTTGAAATTGATAACAAACCATTTGCCGAACATTCGTGGTATTTTCGCAACGCACTTGTTCGAGCAAACTACAACGACTTAAAAAACAACATTAAAGCCACAACCGAATATTTGATGCGTTTCTTTGGAAATCTTTTACTTGAAGAAAATAATACTTTGAAAAACAGAGAAATGCTTGTTGATTGGAAAAATAAAACAGATCTTCAAAGTGTACAGACAAAAGAAAATGAAATTTCAAAGAGCAATATTTGCACTTTGAACTGCACTTTGGAAGAGCATTTTGTGTTGGAATTTTTGAAAACCAATCCGCGGGCAACGCAAAAAGAAATTGCAACACACATTCACAAATCGGAACGGACAGTAAAAACGATAACAACAAATTTACAACAAAAAGGATTGCTAGAACGCAAAAACGGCAAACGAAACGGATTTTGGGAGATAACACTCGTTTAACCCAGCTTCCGCTTATCAACAACCCTTTCAGCTTTACCTTCATATCTCTTGATTGAGCCAGGCTCCACCAGTTTAACAATAACGCTCACCCCTATTATTGATTCAACTCGTTTTTTCACTATCTCTAAGAATGACTTCTGCTTTTTCATTTCGTCAAAGAAGATATTTTCTGTGACTTCCATCTGGATTTCAAGAGTGTCCAGGCTGTCCTGTCTGTCTATAACGAGGAGATAGTGCGGCTCGCAACCTTCTATAGCAATCAGTGCCTCTTCTATCTGGGAAGGAAAAACATTCACACCACGAATTATAAGCATATCATCGGTTCTGCCGGTTGTTTTCTCCATACGTATAGTAGTTCTTCCACACTGACACTTCTCATAGTTCAAACTGGTTATATCTCTTGTACGGTAACGGATTACAGGGAGAGCTTCTTTTGTGAGAGTCGTAAGAACAAGTTCACCCATTCTACCGGGTGGCAAAACTTCACCACTATCAGGGTCTATTATCTCAGGTATAAATGCGTCTTCAGATATATGCATACCTGATAAATGCTGACATTCTCCGGCAACCCCCGGCCCTGTTACCTCTGAAAGACCGTAATTATCTGTGGCTATAATATTGAGCCCTGCCTGAATCTCCTGACGCATGGCTTCTGTCCAAGGTTCTCCCCCAAAAAGCCCAACTTTAAGAGAAAGATCTTTAGGATTAATTCCCATCTTCTTAATTCTATCCGCAAGAGTTATCGCGTAACTCGGGGTACATACAAGAGCAGAGCTTTTATAATCCTGCATTATCATTATCTGTCTGTCTGTATGCCCTCCGCTCATCGGAATAACCGAAGCCCTGATTGTTTCCGCCCCGTAATGAAGGCCAAAAGCCCCTGTAAACATTCCGTAGCCAAAGGCAATCTGCACCACATCCTCGTCAGTTACACCTGCCGCCGTCATAAAGCGCGCAACAAGATTTGACCAGGTTTTTATATCGTTTTTTGTATAACCGACAACTATTGGTTTTCCTGTTGTTCCGGACGAAGAATGTATCCTTACTACTTCTCTTAAGGGGACAGCAAACATTCCGTATGGATAATTTATTCTTAAATCTTCTTTAGTTGTAAAAGGGAGTTTTTGGAAGTCTTGCAGAGATTGGATATCTTCCGGCTGTATCTTAAGCTCGTCAAATTTATTCTTGTAACAGGGAACTTTTTCATATGCACGGTGAATAGTCGCTTTCAGCCGTTTAAGCTGGAGCTTTTCAAGGTCTTCGCGAGGCATACATTCATAGGTAGGGTCCCATATCATATCAGTCATATGCCGTACAGCCGCTCTCCTTCAATAATATGAAAGCCTTTTGCCTTTAAAACCTCAATAGCTTTATCTGTTTCATCAAATCTGAATATTATTACAGCGTTTGAACCGCAACGCTCGACAAAAGCATACATATACTCAACATTAATTTTCTCAGAATCCAATACTTGAAGGATTGAAGCCAGTCCACCCGGGTTATCAGGAACCTCCACAGCCACAACATCTGTTTTAGTTACCGTAAACCCTCTTTCTTTAAGAGTTTCTATAGCCTTGTTACGGTCATTTACTATAAGGCGCAAAATTCCGAAATCAGATGTATCTGCCAAAGAGAGTGCCCTGATATTCACCCCACTCTCCCCCAGAGTTCCGGCTACCTCAGCAAGGCGCCCTGATTTATTTTCTATGAAGATGGATATTTGCTCAACTTTCATATGTACCCCTCTTGGAAAAAGTAGCATTTTATATGACTTCTGCTTTTGGTTTGACCGTAGGGGCGGCCATTGGCCGTCCGGGTTTTCGGGGCGCCCAGTGTGCGCCCCCTACGAGAGCATCTTGCTTATGAGTCAAAATCCTGTGTCATTAGGCAAAATGGATTATTGCCTAATTCTATCAATTTTGTACAATTAGGCAATTATTTTCTAAGCCTGTTATTACATTAGCTCAGGTAATACCTGGGCTAATAGATAATACCATGTATGCCTGTTTCTTTACAAATCATACTATTAGGCAATAAATCATTTTGCATAACGATAAAGGGTTTTGAGGTATAGGTCAGGCATCCTACGTAGGGGCGCACACTGGGCGCCCCGCTGTATGGCTTAAAATTTCGGGACGCCCGGGTGTGCGTCCCCTACACAAGTGGCCTGCAACGAAGGCAACGCAGCATATGACCAAAAGCTGAAGTCAGATAGCACTAAAACTTGCGGTTATCAATAACCCTCTTAGCTTTCCCTTCCGTCCTTTCAATTGTCTTAGGTTCTACAAGTTTCACTGAGCATGTAACGCCAAGCGTATCCTTAATCTCTTTTTCAATTTTCTTTGAAAGTACCTGTAAGACTTTTATTTCGTCAGAGAATAGAGATTCGTCAACTTCTACCTGCAATTGGACGGTATCTAAATTTCCCTTTCTGTCAATAATCAATAAATACTGCGGCTCTACACCTTCAATTCCTACAAGTATAGATTCAATTTGGGACGGGAATACATTTACCCCCCGGATTATGAGCATATCATCGCTTCGTCCCATAAATTTGGAAATACGGGCATGGGTTCTGCCACAGACGCAAGGTTCATAAGTTATACTGGTTATATCCCTTGTTCTATATCTAAGAAGCGGCATCCCCTGTTTTGTTACTGTCGTAATAACAAGCTCCCCACTCTCCCCCTCTTTTACCCTTTCACCTGTAGCAGGATCTACTATTTCAGGAATAAAATTATCTTCCCATATATGCAGGCCTGATTTGGCCTCTCTGCACTCTATGGCAACTCCGGGGCCCATGATTTCAGAAAGGCCGTATATATCCACTGCTGAAATATTGAGTTTCTTCTCGATTTCATTTCTCATGGCCTCAGACCACGGCTCCGCGCCAAAAACTCCTATCCTCAGCTTAAAATTTTTAAAATCAATCTTCTGGGCTTTTACTTCATCTGCTATAAACAGCGCGTATGAAGGGGTGCATGTCAGGACTGTCGAACCGAAATCCTGCATGATCATTACCTGTCTCTTTGTATTACCGCCTGACATTGGAATTACAGATGCTCCCAGCCTTTCTGCTCCATAATGTGCGCCAAGACCTCCTGTAAAAAGACCATAACCATAGGAGTTATGAATGATATCCCCTTTATTAGCTCCGGCAGCTACAAGGGATCTGGCCATCATTTCCGCCCAGAGAGATATATCTTTTCCCGTATATCCGGCAGCCGTTGGCTTGCCGGTTGTGCCTGAAGAGGCATGGATACGGACAATTTCCTCCATAGGAGCTGCAAAAAGGCCGTAAGGATAGGAATCCATCATATCTTTTTTTGTTGTAAAAGGTAAATTCTGAAGATCATCAAGGGATTTAACTGATTTTGGCGTTATTTTTCTTTGATCAAAAATATGCTTATAAAATGGTACATTATTATATATTCTCTCAAGCATATCCTGGAGTCTTTTAAGCTGAAGGGCCTCAAGGGCAACCCGCGGAAGGGTTTCGAATTCCTCATTGAAATAGTTTGCCATTACTCTCCCCTAAAGAGCTCTGCCAATTTTGAAAGCTTTAATATTGACATCAACGGCTTTCGCGGGTGCCATTTTTTCAATAGCTTTAAACCAGAAGTTTTCAGGTATATCCAGACGCTTTGAAACCGCTCCAAGAAGGACCGTATTGGCGGCACGATTGTTACCTGCGTCAGCTGCCAGCTTCAGGCCGTCAACAAGTAAAAAATCAGGAAATTTAGCCTTTATCTTTACATCAAGTTCCTCAGGATATTTTTCATTACCAAGAAGAACAGAAGGGGGTGATATCCTGTAATCATTGGCAACTACTGTTGCCCCTTTTTTAAGGAGCGGCAAAGCTCTGTATGTCTCAAGCAGTTCGAAACCAAACAGAATATCCCCTTCTCCTTCAGGAACTACAGGAGAAAAAACCTCTTTACCAAAACGGGCATGGGATACCACGCTGCCGCCTCTTTGCGACATACCATGTATCTCACTTTTCTTAACATCATAACCGGCAAGCATCGCGGCTTCTGAAAGTATCTCTGAAGCGAGAAGGATTCCCTGACCACCTACACCTACAAGCAAGATATTCGTTATTTTATCGCTCATTATTTAATCCTATTTATATGACGCAGGCTTTTGGTTTGATTTTCAGTGTGGAGTGTTAAGAGTGAAGAGTGGAGTTAAAAACCTTCACACTACACACTGAATTTATGCAGATATGACCAAAAGCCAAAGTCATTAATGTATTGCGTCAAACTTGCATAATTGTTGGCACACATCACACCCATTGCACAACAACTGATCTATCTTCGCTTTACCTTTTTTACCATCAGGAGCAGGTATCCACTCTATTGCAGGGCATCCAATTTTAAGACAGGCCCGGCAGCCGCTGCATTTTTCTGTATCTACAGTATTAATATCCCCCGATTTAAAACGTTTTTCTTCTTTTATAAGGCAACATGGGCGGTTAGTTATAATTACAGAAGGTTCAGTACGCTCCATCTCTTCTTTAAGCACCTTTTCAGTTTCAGTGAGATCATGGGGGTCTACAATCCGTACATGTTTTATCCCCATTGAGTTACAAAGCTGCGGTATATTAACTTCCGGCGCGACTTCTCCGGAGAGGCTAAATCCTGATGTAGGGTTCTCCTGCCGCCCTGTCATTGCAGTAATTCTGTTATCAAGTATGGCAACCGTTGCCGGAACTTGATTATATGCCATCTCCATAAGAGAATTAACCCCGGTATGGAGAAATGTAGAATCACCAATAACAGCCACAACACGCTTCTGTTCTTCAGGAGATAAAATCCTTACCATTCCTGAAGCATTACTTATTGAAGCCCCCATACATACACAGGTATCCATTGCATTAAGCGGAGGCATGAAGCCTAAAGTATAACACCCTATATCCCCTGTTACATAGGCATTAAGTTTATTCAGAGCATAGAAAAAACCTCTGTGTGGGCAACCTGGGCACATATTCGGCGGTCTTGGAGGAAGTTCTTCAAGGGTTATAGCTTCCGGCCTTTTATATGAGATGATTCCGGCTTTGCTAAAGGCGCTTTTTATCAGGCCTGGAGAGAGTTCTCCGCATATCGGGATAATTTCTTTTCCTGTTACGGAAATTCCCATTGCTTTAACCTGCTCCCCTATAAAAGGATCCAGCTCTTCAACAACAAAAAGCCGCTTAACTTTCTTTGCGAACTCTTTTATAAGTTTTTTGGGTAACGGATAGACCATACCAAGCTTAAGAGTTGAGACTTCAGGAAGTGCCTCACGTACATATTGGTATGTAACACCGCCGCATATAACCCCTATTTCCGTTGAACGCATCTCTTCTCTGTTTATTGACCAAGTAGAACCATACTCTTCAAGCTTTAGTATTCGCTCTTCCACAACAGGGTGCCGGAGCCTTGCATTTCCCGGCAGCATTACCAGTTTTTTCGCATTTTTTACAAGTTTAGGTTCCGGTAATCCTGTTATCGGCTCTTTAAGTTCAACTATTGATTTCCCGTGAGAAATCCTCGTACAACTTCTTAGCATTACAGGCGTGTCATACTCTTCTGAAAGTTGAAATGCCAGCTTTGTGAACTCTTTACACTCCATAGAGTCGGCAGGTTCCAGCATAGGAAGTTTTGCGAATTTTGCATAGTTTCTGCTGTCCTGTTCATCTTGTGATGAGTGCATTTCAGGGTCATCAGCAGCAACGAGAAGCAGCCCTCCTCCAACTCCGGTATATGACGAAGTAAATAAAGGATCAGCAGCTACATTTACACCTACATGTTTCATGCAGACAATAGCTCTAGCACCCGCAAAAGAAGCTCCCAGGCCAACTTCCAAAGCAACTTTTTCATTTGGAGCCCATGAAGAGTTTATAGAGCTGTACTTTACTGTGTTTTCCAAAATTTCCGTAGACGGAGTCCCCGGATATGCAGAAGCAACTTTAACACCTGCTTCAAAAGCACCCCTGGCTATGGCTTCATTACCTGATAGTATCTCTTTCATCTAGTGGTTTCCTGTAATAATAATATTTAAGCGGAATTGGAAATATACTCGCT
>WQYY01000049.1 GCA_009780995.1 Desulfuromonadales bacterium | reverse complement strand
ATATCCCACTTCCTCAAAGGTGCGCTAACTCCCTCTATTTAAGCTTTTATGCTCTTTTCTATCAGGCTCAAAACCGTCAGATTTCGGCGGAAAAATTACAAACAGTTTTGTTCTGCTTAATAAAAATGACCGTATAAAACAAACAAAAGGAGAATCACCATGTTAAAAAGTAAAAAAGGTTTTACACTTATCGAGCTTTTGATAGTTGTAGCTATCATAGGCATCCTGGCAGCAATCGCAATTCCTGCTTTCTCAAAGTATAGAGCACAATCTTACAATACAGCTGCTGTTGCCGACATAAGAAACGTTAAAACAGGTCTGGAAGCATACCAGGCATCTGTACAGTCATACCCAAATAATACTATCACTAGATGTCCTCAAGCAGGTGCCTGTGTTGGTTATCCAACAGCAGCCGGCCTTATTGCCTTTGCGGCTGGTGCAGGTGGCAATACCGGTAGTGTATTTGTCGCCAATACTGATCCTAGCGCTGCTGCACTTACAGCAAATTCTACTCAGATTGATCCCCAAGATCAATTGATCGGCAAAACATCTACCGGAGTTCAACTTGCAATAAACTACAATACTAACGCTTACGAGCTGCTAACACAGCATATTCAAGGGACAAGAGTTATCGGTACAGCATTTGATTTACCAGCGATTTATTATAGGGAGTTAGGAGTAGAAGGAACGGCAGTAGGAACACAATCTGCTGCAGCTTTGAATAATATTGCAGACACAGGTGCTGACTTTCCTGCTGGGAATGGGGCTGCACTCTGGCAAACAATGTAATACTTTAAGATATGCCTGAAGGAAAAAGCGGGGTGCAAAAAGCACCCCGCTTTTTTTGTGTCCGGATTTTGCTGCCTCTATTTTTGATCCCTCCTTATTTTTTTGGTAATCTATTAAAAATGATATATCAATTAATTGTGAACGGTAAGGAAATTATAAAAATTCTGGAAAAAGAAAGGTGGTGGCTTAAAAAGATCGTAGAAAGCAACTACCAGATGGAGAAAGATGGCAAAAAGGTTCCTGTACCAGTTCATGGCAACCGTGATATACCATAAGGAGCCTTAACAGCAATCGAGAAACAGAGCGAGGTGAAGTTAAAATGAAATTAAAATATCCTGTAATATTGGAGCGAGAGCCTGATGGCTCTGCATGGAATGTTAAGTTTATAGGTTTTGAGGAGGCGTGTTACCAGGGAAGAGGCTCTGTTTAATGCTGTTGAGGTTTTAGACCTTACTATTGAGAGTAGAATTGAGGGCAGAAGATGTTCCTCTGCCAACTGCTACAGAAGGGGCAGATGAGTATATTGCTCCCAGTTCTGCTGTGTAGTCGGCCCTTCTAATACGCATTTTTCGTGAGGAAGAGGGAAAGTCTCTGGCTGATTTGGCTCGTGTGCTTGTAACTTCCTGGCCTGCTGCTGCAAGGCTTGAGGATCATAAGCACTGGCCTAGTTTAAAACAGTTGGATAAAGCAGTTGCTGTGTTAGGGAAACGGCTTGTGATTAGTTTTGAATAAGAAGTTGTTATTATTTCTGCGACTCTTTAGAAAACAAGGAACAGCAACAATCCAGACATAAAAAAAGCGGAGTGCTTTGTGCACTCCGCTTTTTTTCAAGTATATCTTAAATATTACATAGCAACCCAAGTTGTATTAGCAGTATCAAAGTCAGTATTGGAAACTCCAGTCAAAGCTACACCGTTTAGAGTACCTGGCTTATCTACTAAAGGCTGATAATAAATCGCCTGTGTATCATATGCTGTACCAATCATTCTTGTTCCCATAACATGTTGTGTTTGTAGCTGGTAAACAGTTCCTAGATCATTGAACCATATAGCGGGTTGAACTCCTGTAGATGTTTTACCAATTGATTGATCTGCAGGGTCAATCGCATTAGCAGCTGCTGTTGTCACAGTGGCACTGGTTGCTGGGTTATTTGGTGCAACAACTACAACACCTTCATTAGTAGCAGCAAAACCCTGAAGAGTGCCATTTGAAGCATAAGGAGTACAGGCAGTAGCTTGAGGGCAGAAGTCCATAACTGTTGGGTATGACTGTGTATCTGCCTGATATGCTTCCATACCTGTTTTAAGATTTCTTATGTCAGCAACAGCTGCGGTATTGTAGGATTTTGCTCTGTAAGATGAAAAAGCAGGAATTGCGATTGCTGCCAGGATGCCTATGATAGCTACAACTATCAAAAGCTCAATAAGTGTAAAACCTTTTTTACTTTTTAACATGATGATTCTCCTTTTGATTGTTTTATACGGTCTATTTCCCCGTTTTTATAATTTTCATCTATAAACTAATGCACGGGGTATGCCAACTTTATTTTTTATCTATTTTTTCGAATTATCAAATAATTTCAGTAAGTTACAAATTAATTTTTACATATAATTAGCTATGTGTAATCAACAATAGATACTTGAATATTTTCTTATTGCCCAAATTTGTCATTTTATTCATTTTAGGCTGCCGCCCTAGCTCCCCCTCGTTTCCTAACGAGAGTAGCAAGGATATCGTAGGGGTCACAGTGTGCACCCGTAATCGCAATCAATGAAACAACGGGCGCACACTGTGCGCCCCTAAAAAGATGTGTTTGCCACCACATAATAATTGTCATTTTCCCAATTTGCGGGGTTATTCTCTATGTGTTCTGCAATACGGGTGTAATCGGTTTCGTCTCGGATAATATGGTCGTGAAATGATTTCTGCCAAGGGGAAAATCCAATTTGTTTTGTCACATATTCCTTACATTGTTTTATAACACGCGATATCGTAGGGGCGCACAGTGTGCGCCCGTGGTCGTAATCAATGATTGTTATAATGTGTACGTGGTTTGGCATAATGATATATCTGTCGATTATTACGGTTTTATAAATTTGTGGGATATTCATGATTGCTTTTTCAACAACCTTACCGATATCCGACAGCTGCGGGCGCACAATGTGCGCCCCTACAACTCCTACATCCTCTACGATTCCCAATATTTCGTGCTTATCTTTTACACATATTGTAACGAACTACGCGCCATTTTGGTTGTAATCGTAATTTTGCAGGCAATTCTGTTTTCGCTTCGGTAATTCTTTCATATACCGTCACTCATCTTCACCCGCATCAAGACCAAACTTCTCCAGCCTATACCTGAAAGAACGGAAGGTCATTCCAAGAAGCTCGGCAGCTTTTTTCTTTTTCCCACCGCTTATTTCAAGGGATTTCAAAAGAAATCTCCGCTCTATATCATTAAGATAATCTTCCAACAGCACCCCTTCAGGAGGGATATTTATATCTGAACCACTTACCGGCGCTTTAGTTTTTCCTGTAATAAGTTTATCAGGCAAGGAATCAACTGTTATTTCACCTGAACCAAGTACTAACGCCCGCTCGATAATATTTTCCAACTCCCTTACATTTCCAGGAAACCGGTAATTCATAAGGATTTTCAAAGCGTCTTTATCTATTATATTAGCCGCTGTCTTATTACCGCTGAATTTAGTATAAAAATAGTCAACTAAAAGCGGGATATCTTCCGGACGTTCACTCAAATTAGGAATATTAATACTTACAACATTAAGTCTAAAAAAAAGGTCTTCCCTGAAAGCCCCTTCCGCTACTTGGGCTTCAAGATCACGGTTTGTCGCCGCTACAATACGTACATCAATTTTTTTTATCTCTTTACCGCCGATTCTCCTGAGTTCACGTTCCTGGATAACACGGAGTAACTTTGTCTGCAAAAGGAGGGGAAGTTCTCCTATCTCGTCCAGAAAAAGGGTGCCACCCTCTGCCTGTTCAAAAAATCCCGGTTTATCTGATACAGCCCCGGTAAATGCTCCCTTAACATATCCAAAAAACTCGCTTTCCATAAGAGTTTCAGGAATAGCCCCACAATTTACAGGAACAAAAGGCCGCTCTTTTCTTGAGCTGTTAAAATGAATCGCTTTTGCAACAAGTTCCTTTCCTGTTCCGCTTTCACCGTAGATAAGTATATTTGAAAGAGTGCCCGCAACTTTGCTTATTATATTAAATATATTTTGCATTTTTTCGCTTTTAGCGACAATGCCGCTAAAACTGTTATTCTGAACTACCTGTTGTTTAAGAGCGCTGTTCTCACGGACTAATTTCTGCTTCTCAATAGCGTTTTTTACAAGAATCTTAATTTCTTCAACCTTGAAAGGTTTTGAAATATAGTCATATGCTCCGTGTTTCATAGCCTCTACAGCCTGCTCGGTTGTTGAGAATGCCGTTACCATAAGCACAGCAGTATCAGGAAACTCTTTTTTTATCCTCTCTAAAAGAGCTATTCCGTCAAGCCCAGGCATATTCACATCAGAAATCACAAGGTCAAATTTCGATTTGTTTAAAAGGGTAAGGGCGACCTCTGCGTTTTCAGCAGTTTTTACGATGTATCCCTCCCGTTCCAGAAATATGGAAAGGAATTCACGCATACTTAGTTCGTCGTCTACGATCAAAATATTGTTTGCCTTCATATTATCCTCTTTATGGCTTCAGCTTTTTGTCATATGGCGCCGTAAATTCCCCTCTATGGAGGGGTTGGCCGAAGGCCGGGGTGGTTGAATCGGAACGCTCAGTGTGCGTCCCCTACATAAAGTCCTGCCTTTCAGGCAGATACTCTATTTATCTTGTTTCCGCAGGTCGTTGACCTGCGATTATGCAAATTTGGCTTTTCAAGCCATTGCGACTCTTCGTTTCCCAACTAAGGGGAATGAATCTAATACTATATACCTACCTAGCCAAAAAACTCGTGATCCCAGGCTGTACCTGGCTCAACAGATTTTCACGTGCCTGATGACATAGGAAATGTAAGAACAAAAGTAGTTCCCGCATTCTCCTCACTTCTTACAGAAACAGCCCCATGATGGGCCTTCATAACCCTGTACACAAGGGCTAAACCGATACCTGTTCCCCCTGCTTTGGTTGTAACGAAAGGTTCAAATATTGTCTGCATTTTCTCTTCAGGAATCCCGACTCCTCTGTCTGAAACTTCCACTACAACCGCGCTCTCTTTTTCCGCGATTTTTTCTGTATGGCTTTTTATAGTTACTTCTCCGCCATTCGGCATTGCCTGGGCAGCGTTAATAATAAGATTGATTAAAACTTGTTTTATCTGAGACTGATCGGCAAAAAGTTTTGTATTACCGTCAGTAAGATCAGTTATTGAGATATTGGGGAAACGCTCGTCATTTTTCAAAAGTGTTACTACTTCATCAGTCAGCTCTTTGAGCGAAAAAGTTTCATTGTTGGGAATTTGCGGATTAGCGTAATTAAGAAACTCTTTAAGCATAACATTTAATCTGTCGCTCTCTCTTATGACAATATTAAGAAGCTTTCTGTCTCTTTCATCAATTTTATCGGACTGCGCAATCAATTGAACTGATCCGCTTATTGACGTTAAAGGGTTTCTTATTTCATGAGCCATTCTGGCGGAAAGCTCCCCCACTGCTGAAAGCCTGTCTGCCATTTTAAGCTCTTTTTCCATATTTTTTACATCTGTAATATCCTGAAAATTAATAATTGTTCCCGGCTTATCTATTTCGCTGTAGGCAAACGGAACAGTTTTAACGCCGAAAATCCTGTCATTTCCATTTTTATCTTTATATAAAAGCTCAATACTCCCTTTTTTCCGCATTAACGGTAAAACATCAGACATGTCAGGGAAAACCTCTGTAAAATGTTTATCGTATACTTTTTCCTGGGAAAGTCCTGTCAATTCTTCGGCATGTTTATTAAAAATACGTATATAACCATTATTAGTTATACTGATTAAGCCGGTATTAACAAAAGAAAGAAGCAACCCATATAACCGCTGCAATTCATTATAATCTACTTCCTTCTTTTCTAACGCGGTTTCACTACGATTGGCCCTCTCTGTAATATACCCCGCAAGAATAGCAATGAAAAAGAAGACAAGGATATTAGCCGCTATGGAAGCCAAAATATAGGCATATCCGTAAAGATTAGCCTCAGCCGCTTTAAGGCCTATCCCTTCAAGTTTCCCGTAATAATGGAGATCAAGTATTCCGCCGTATATTATGCTGCAAAACGAAGCGGTATATAAAACATCGCGCCGTCTAAAAAGTAATCCGGCGTAAATGATCGGGAGATTATACAAAAAAGCATATTTGGAAGTTATTCCTCCTGTAATGAGTACAAGAACAGTAACAAAAATTATTTCCCAGACAATTTGGGAGTAGGCCAGGGGAAGAAGTAATTTTTTGGCTTTACGCAGAAAAACAAGGGAAAGGATTGAAAAAAGGTATGTAGCAATAATAAGCCGGATTATCCACTGAAATGTAAACGTAGAGAATATATCCGGCTGTTCAAAATTAAAATATATAATCGCAATAAGAAATAAAGATACAATAACAAGCCTGGCCAGTACAAGCCAAGCAATATTCTTCTTTTTATTCATCCTTGCCCCGAAACTACACCGGCAATTTTGAATATCGGAAGATACATGGCAATGACCAAACCTCCGACAACAACCCCTAAGAACAGTATAAGAAAAGGCTCCATAAGAGCTGTCATATTGTTTACCGCATCATCAACTTCATCATCATAAAAGTCGGCGATTTTATTAAGCATGACATCCATTGCCCCTGAAGCTTCACCAACAGCTATCATTTGTACAACCATTGGCGGGAAAACCTTACTCTCTTCAAGCGGCTTGGCAACAGTTTGCCCCTCAGAAATAGCCTGGCGGACTTTATAAATCGCTTCTTCAATAACCTTGTTTCCGGCTGTTTTCGCCACAATCTCCATTCCATCCATTATAGAGACACCGCTGCTCATCATTGTCCCAAGGGTTCTCGTGAATTTAGCAACAGCAACTTTCCTGATAAGCGGACCTACAACAGGAATTTTCAGAAATAGAGCGTCTATGGCTCTTCTTCCGCCTGCGGTTGCATAATATTTTTTTAGCACAAAATATATTCCAAATAATACGGCGCCAATAATAGCTAAGTTAAGTCCGTGGTGGCCTACAATAAAATTGCTGAGATTAATAACAAACTGCGTAGGAGCGGGAAGTGCTGCCCCAAAATCTTTAAACATTTTCGCGAAAACTGGAATAACAAATATAAGTATTACAGCAACAACAATAAATGCTATCCCCATAACAGTAGCAGGATATGTCATTGCACCTTTAACTCTTTTCTTTAATTTTTGCGCTTTTTCAATATAGGCCGCAAGACGCCCCATTATTGTATCAAGAATACCTCCGGCTTCACCGGCATTAACCAGGTTAACATACAATTCATCAAAAACTTTCGGATGTCTTGCCAATCCTTCGGAAATGGTTGAACCACCTTCTATGGACCCTTTAACATCGGTAAGAATTTCTTTAAAGGTTTTTTTCTCCTGCTGATTGGCCAATATATCAAAACATTGTATTAAGGGCATACCTGCGTCAATCATCGTAGAAAGCTGCCTTGTAAAAACAACTATATCCTTCTGTTTAACTTTTTTTCCAAAGAGCGGATTTCTCGCGGCTTTTATTTCTTTTATAACAATTCCGGTAAAACCAAATTTCCTTAACTGGTTTTCAACAACTTTTTCGTTAGGGGCTTCCATAATCCCCTTTTGAGCCGCGCCGGTTCTTGTTTTAGCTTCCCATGAAAACCTTTTCATACTAATCTTCTCCTTCTATCCTAGCGTGTTGGCGGTCTTACAGCAGTCGGCCTTTGACTAGCATTGGAAATCATTGTCTTTAACTCTTCCTGATCACTAGATCTTGAGATAGCGTCATCAAGACTGATAATACGCTTCTTGTACAGGGAGCATAATGACTGGTTCATTGTCTGCATACCATATTTTTCCTGACCAACCTGCATTTGTGAATATATTTGATGAGGTTTGTCTTCACGAATAAGATTTCTTATGGCGGCAGTCGGAACCATGATCTCCATTCCGAGAGCACGGCCTGGTCCCGGCGTTTTTGGGATTAATGTTTGAGAAACTACCCCTTCAATAACAAAAGATAGCTGTGTTCTTACCTGGGTCTGCTGATGGGGGGGGAAAACATCAATAATACGGTTAATTGTCTGCGCGCAGGAGTTTGTATGTAGTGTCGCAAAACAGAGATGCCCCGTTTCCGCTATCATAAGGGCAGCCTCAATTGTTTCTAAATCCCTCATCTCACCAACAAGAACAATATCAGCGTCTTGCCTTAACACGTACTTGAGAGCAGTCTTAAACCCTTTTGTATCTGAACCAACCTCCCGTTGATTCACAAGGCACCCTTTATGATTGTGTAAAAATTCAATAGGGTCCTCAATAGTCATAATATGAGAATTACGCTCTTCATTGATTTTACCCAGCATTGCAGCCAAGGTAGTAGACTTACCGCTACCTGTCGCACCGGTTACAAGAACCAACCCTTTTGGTTTCTCACATATTTTCATTATTACAGGAGGTAAACCAAGCTCTTCAATTGTAAAAATTCTGTTTGGAATTACCCGTAAAGCTCCTCCGACAGATCCACGCTGCATAAAGAGATTTACCCGAAAGCGGGCCAGCCCTCGCGCAGTAAAAGACATATCAAGCTCATTCTCTTCTTCAAACTTATGTTTTTGAGCTTCTGTTAGTACGCTATAGCATAGGCTTTTGGAATCATCAGGGGTGAGCGGAGGAAATTCAAGAGGGACAAGACTTCCGTCAACCCTTACCATCGGAGGTATGCCAACAGCTATATGAAGGTCCGATCCCCTTCTTATCATAAGTTGTTGGAGTAACTGCTGCATATCCATATCTTTTTCTCCACAGAAATATTTAGAACCTGCTTGTAAATAAGCTCTTAGCTATCAGCAACTGTAACCCTTAAAACTTCATCAAGAGATGTAACGCCTTCCAGAACCTTAGTAAGCCCGGATTGACGCATGGTTTTAATACCCAGGCTCATTGTCTCTTTTTTTATTTCAGCAGTATTCGCTCCGCTAAGGATCATTTCACGAATAGGCTCAAGCATCGGCATTACCTGATAAAAGCCAACTCTCCCTTTATAACCTGTATTGTTACATTTTGGGCATCCGGTACCTTTGTAACAGACGTACTTTGAAACTTCACTTTCCGGAACTCCGGCATCAATAAGGGTCTTTGGCGGTATTTTAACAGGTTGTTTGCACTCCGGACAGACACGTCTCGCCAAACGTTGCGCTGTGATGAGGTTGACCGCTGAAGCCACAAGAAACGGTTCTACTCCCATATTAATAAGACGGCTTACAGTTGAAGGAGCGTCATTAGTATGGAGGGTAGAAAGCACAAGGTGACCGGTTAATGCGGCTTTAACCGCGATCTCAGCAGTTTCAACATCCCGTATCTCACCAATCATAATAATATCAGGATCTTGTCTCAAAAAAGAACGTAAGGCAGCGGAAAAAGTTAATCCGATGCTCTCATTAATCTGAACCTGGTTTATACCTACAAAGTTAAATTCAACCGGATCTTCAGCAGTAGATATGTTTTCTGTTGTTTTATTAAGTTCTGCAAGGGCTGAATACAAAGATACTGTTTTACCGCTACCTGTTGGTCCTGTTACAAGAACCATACCAAAAGGTTTCGCTATTTCACGTTGAAAATGGGCCAAAGCATCAGGTTCATAACCAAGTTTGGTCATATCAAGCTGCAAGCTGGATTTATCCAAAAGCCTTAATACGAGTTTTTCACCAAAAAGAGTAGGAAGACAGGAAACCCGATAATCCATGTCCCTGCCTTCGGCGAGTTTTATTTTGATTCTTCCGTCCTGTGGGATTCTTCTTTCAGCGATATCCAGGTCAGCCATTATCTTAATTCTTGAAGTAATGGCGTTTTTCATATCAAGAGGCGGTTCCAAAACTACATGCAATACCCCGTCAATACGGTATCTTACACGAAATACCTTTTCATAAGGTTCAACATGTATATCACTTGCCCCCATATTTATCGCGTCAATCAAAATCTGATTAACAAGCTTTACAACAGGAGCCTCTCTTGTAACACGTTCTGTAGGTTGCGCCATTAACCGAATCTCCCCGTTGAAATTTCCTTATAGCGAATTTAGTTAATATATGATAAAAATAAATATCAATACAACCTATATTAATTTACTTAGTTTGTCGAAGTATACTTTCAGCATAATCATTTAAGTCAGGGGCAATAGTAACCGCGTTCTGTATAAAATATTTCCCCTCCGTAACCCTTCCTAAAAAGACTAATGCCTGTCCTGTCTCCATAAGAGCCCTTCCGTATATCCCTATAGCCTTTTGGGTATCAAGATCTGCAAAAACTCTTCTTTCACCCATAACTTCCCTTAAAACATACAGATCCCAAACTGACAGATCAGGAGGCATAAAAACCTGTTTATTTGAATAGTTCGGAAACAACCTGTATATAATTCCCCTCTGCTCAATAGCATAATTTTCAAAAGATACAGAGTAGCGTGTGGAATAATCAATAAGAACCGGCCTCGACTGGATCTGTTCAGCGATAGCAGCGTATAAAATAGCCTCAGGCGGCTCATCGTTAAAAGCAGGATTACGGACTATACTATTTTTGGGGAAAACCTTTGGAAAAGCGTCTATATACCAGGCAAATACCAGATGCGGAGTATGGATAATATCCATATCCTCTCTCATTCTTTCAATACCCTGTATATACCAGAGAGGAAAAGCCCCGCTATCGCCCCATGTATACAGAATCGCATTCTGCGGAGCAGATTTCAAACTGTTTCCGGAATAATCAAAGGCAATATAATTCCAAAGCTGATTATTCTCTTTATAGTGCAATGCGCATACCGCAGCAGGAAACGATAAAAAGAGCAGCATACCGATTAAAACCAAAGGAAGCTGTTCTATAAAACCTCTGTTTATTGAAACAATCCATTTAAAAATTCCAAAAAGGCCAAGGCCGATAAAAACAGCTGAAAGAAGATATATTGGAGTAAAAAATTCTTCTGAAAGAAATATTGTCTCAACAGGCGTATTAAAATAACCTACAATTACAAGTAAAAAGGAAATCAACGCAACAAAATAAGCCGCGATTTCAATACGTCTTTTAACAAAGAATATCATCATACCAAGCAAGAATAATACTAAACCAACAAAAGTGAATTCATTGGGGATATTAAACGCATTAAGCTGTTGCCATAGAATATGCCAGGTCCTGACAGGATGTTCATCAATATAGCCCTTTCTAAGAAAATGCCACAGGAACTGAGTTAATGTTTCAGTGTCTCCCCAATTTAGAAGCGGATGCCTGGTAGCACGGATCGGAAGGTGTAGGTTTATTGTAAAACCAAGCAGACCAAAAAACAGTGCAATTATAAAATCCCTTATTCTGAAAAGAGCCGGCCACTCTCTTATTTTGAGAATAGCCCGCCACTCCGGAATCACTGTAACCAAAATTAAGAATGCGTAGGCAGGAAGCATAAGTACAATTGTCTGATGAGCACCAGTAGCAATACCGGCAAGAAACGCCCCGATAAAAATGTAAGCAGGTTTCTCATCTCCCGCTTTATAAGATTCCCGCCATCTCAGGACAAGATAGAATATTACCCCTACAATAAGAGCGACAAGCGGATACGGCTTATCATGATTTGACTGAAGCCATAATCTTGAAGAAAAAGCAAAAGTAAGGGCCGCACTAAGTGCAGCAACTTTGATTAAAATGGAATTGTACTTATCATCTTCAAAAAGTTTTTCAGATTTCAGGAAATAGCTTGTAAGCAGATAAACTACAAAACATGCCGCCGCCCCTGAAACGGCAGTTGCAAAATTAACCCTGAACGCGACATTACCAAAAGGTATCCATGTAAATGGTTTCGCGAAATTTACAAAAAGCGGATATCCGGGAGAATGAGTTGAGCCAAGGCATGAAACAGCAGTAATAAACTCTCCGCTATCATAAAAAGTAATTGAAGGGGCAAGAGTTAATAAATAAATGAAAATCGGTATGAAAAAAGAGAGGATAGCAAAAAGATCTATCCTTTTCTGAAGATCAGAAAACATTCTGTTTCACTCCTGATAACCTGACGTTGTTTTTAAAGATGACAGAGAGGTTTTACTTAACCATAAACAGATAAACCCTGCAATAATAACAGGGAAAAAACTTACCGCATGCACAACAATGGCAACACTGAGTGCCTGCTCCCTCGGTATGTTAAAGGCCATGAGCCCATACATACAAGCCGCGTGATAAGTCCCTATATAGCCCGGCGCGGCAGGAATCATAACAGCGAAAACTAGAAAAACCATAATAAACATGGAGGCAAGAAAAGGAAGATTAATACCAAAAGCTTTCAGTAAAAAATCAACAGGAATTATCGCAGCAGTCCATATTAAAGCCGAGGATATAGCCAACGCGATAACTTCCGCAGGACGTGTGGTAAACTTAATCCCTGTAATAAATGATCCCAAAACAGGGATTATTTTTTCTGATATTATTTTTGGAAACGGCTTGAGTAAAATACCTACAAACTTAATTGTAGCCATTGGGTACCTTTTAAGAAATATCAGAAAAATTATAACTAAAAGGTAGAGAAAAAGCATAGCATAACCACCTTTGGCCATTTTACTCTGAATGTTCTCCATACCCGAGGGAAGCTGTATATTAAGAAAAGTTATTACAAGTATAACTAAAACAGTAAAGCCGTCCCATAACCTGTCAACTACAAGCGTAGCAAACACGCTGCTTGTATCAATCTTTTCCTTTTTCGCCAGAAAGTAAGCTCTTATAAACTCTCCTATACGGGCGGGGAAAATATTGTTTGCCATATATCCAACAAGGGTAGCTGATAAAAGATTTTTTGGAGAAGCCTTTTTTATATGGAGCAAGAGGTAGTGCCATCTGACCGCTCTTAATATGTAGCTCACAAAAGTCATCGCAATAGCAGCTAAAACATAACTTAGCTTAATGCTGCTGAAGGATTGCAAGAGAAGATGAAAATCAATCTTCCTAAATAAAAGAACAATACAAATAAGGCTTATGAGGATCCCTATCAGGAGTTTTTTATCTATGTGGCCACTGCTATCCATTCAATTTCCTTGGTTTATTATATGACACAGGCCTTTGGCCTAACAAATTCAGTGTGCAGTGTGGAATTAAACTCCACTCTCCACACTCCACACTATTTCAGATATGACCAAAAGCCAAAACCGTTAAAGAACAAGTCTAGCGCTTTCCAGAACTCTCTTACACTGTACAACATCTGAATCTATAGCTTTTTTAAGCTCATCAACAGATTCAAATTTCCTGTCAGTACGGATTCGCTCAATAAAATATACTCGAACTCTTTCTCCATATATTTCTCTGTTAAAATCAAAAATGAATACCTCAACCGAAACTTCCTTGCCGTTAAAAGTAGGATTACGCCCGATATTACAGGCAGCATCATAAAAATTATCCCCAACTCTTATTTTAACAGCGTAAACACCTTCAGCAGGAATAAGTTCATTATCAACATCAATATTAGCTGTAGGAAAACCCAGAGTTCTCCCCCTCTGCTCTCCATATACAACCTTCCCCGCAACAGAAAAATGCCTTCCGAGATACTGAACAACCTGGGCAACTTCACCAATAGAAACCATCCTCCTT
>WQYY01000048.1 GCA_009780995.1 Desulfuromonadales bacterium | reverse complement strand
TCTTACTTCAGGTGTACCTTCAGAAGGCAAAGAAAGCACAAAAAAGCCTGAAACCTATTCTGTAATGAAACAACATAAAATCCGCAGAATTGTTATAGATCCGGGGCATGGAGGTAAAGATCCGGGAGCTACAGGCCCGTCAGGGATTAGAGAGAAAGATGTTGTCCTTGCAATAGGGAAGTTGGTAGCAAAGAAATTAAAAGAGCAGCTTGGTGTTGATGTTGTTATGACACGTTCGACAGATGTTTTTATTGAACTTCAGGAGCGTACAGCTATAGCAAACCAGGTTGGGGCAGATCTTTTTGTTTCGATTCACGCCAATGCCTCACTTAACCCAAATGCAAGTGGTATAGAGACGTATTATCTTAACCTTGCAAAGACCAAAAAAGTAGCGGAATTAGCGGCAAAAGAAAATAATACTTCTTTAGCAAAGGTCAGCCTGCTTCAGGCAGTTCTTTTTGATCTGATGGCTAATTATAAATTAAATGACTCCGCTCACCTTGCGGATTTTGTGCAAAAAGCTTTGGACAAAAAAGTATCTGGCCAATATACCGGAGTAAAAAATCTTGGAGTAAAACAGGGCCCATTCTATGTGCTGGTTGGCGCAACAATGCCTAGCATACTTGTTGAAACTGCATTTGTAAGTAACCATCAGGAAGAGGAGCGGTTACATGACCCAGAATACCAGGAACAAACAGCACAAGGTATAGTTGATGGGATTAAAGCTTATATAAGTTCCTTAAAGTAGTTTCCATGCGGACAGATTTTTATGGAATACAATATTGATAAATTTTTCTATGACAGTTCAGATGGCTTAGAAAAAAAGATATCTTCTTTCGAAGATGAGCGGTCAAAATATCTTGAATCTTCCAGACGTTTTCTTTCCTATTACCGCGATAAAATAAAACTTTTACACGATAGCGGAGCAGAAGGGGAAGTTGTGGTCAAAGAGCTGGCTGCTATGACAGATACCCTTATTCTCAAGCTATACTCTATTGTTGCGGATAATTATTCACAATCCCAAAATATAAAACAGAAAATAGCCCTTGTTGCTGTTGGAGGGTATGGCAGGGGAGAGCTGAATCCTTTTTCCGATATTGACCTGATGTTTCTGCATACAGGTAAACGGGTTGAATTTGTTGAAGATATTGCAAAGAAGATACTTTATTTTCTTTGGGATATGAAAATGGAAGTCGGTTATTCTGTAAGGACAATAAAGGAATCTATCCAGATGTCCAAACAGGATATAACAATTTTAACCTCACTTCTTGAGAGACGTTTTCTTACAGGTGATGTTTCGCTGTATAAAGGTTTTTCAAAATGGTTTTCATCTTATATCTTATCTAAAGGGACAGACGGATATATTCAGCAAAAGCTTGCTGAGATGGATAAGAGGAGAAAAAAATTCGGTTCGTCCGTTTATATTTTAGAGCCGAACATAAAAGAGAGCGAGGGGGGACTACGGGATCTTCAGACTGCTTTCTGGGTGGCGCAACGGAAATTTAAAGTAACTGAATTCCGTGAACTTGTAATTAAGGGGGTATTAACTGAAGAAGAGCTGAAAGCTTTTGATGAAGCAAAATCATGGTTATGGCGTATCAGAAATGAGCTTCATTATATATCAGGAAAGAAGAACGACCAGCTTACTTTTGATGCGCAGATACAGCTTGCAGACTTTTGCGGATTTAAAAACAGCGGCAGACTCCTTGCGGTAGAAGAGTTTATGCGTTTTTACTATCTTCAGGCAACAAAGAACAGACATCTTGCTTCCTTGCTTATATCCCGAGCTACAAAGAGAGAAGATGCTTCAAAAAAAATACTTGGATTTTTTATCCGCAGGTCTTTGGGAGAAGGATTATACGTTCTTAAGGGAGAGCTTATAATACCTGATGGGAACGTTATTAGTAAAAATCCGGTTTTACTGATGAAGATTTTTGAAGCAGCACAAACTCAGGGCGTGAAGCTCTCTTCTGCCGTAATGGAGCTTGTAAGGCAAAACCTTTATCTCATGGATGAGGATTTCAGAAAAAATTCTGAAGTTAATGCATCTTTTATGAATATTCTCCGTTCCGATAAGTACGTTGTGGAAACTCTCAAGCTTATGCACTATCTGGAAGTTTTGAATCATTATATTCCTGAATTTGAGCATATTTACTGCAAGGTACAGCATGATGTTTATCATATTTATACGGTAGATATACACTCTCTGTTTTGCGTGGAAGAGATCGTGAAGCTGCTCAAAGGAGAACATGCTGAGGATCTCCCGGCTTTAACCTCTCTTGTCAGTGATATTGATAAACGTGAATTACTTCTTCTGGCTATCCTTTTACATGATATCGGAAAAGGCGAAGGCGGCGACCATGCTGAAAAAGGGGCGATTTTAGCTTCCAATGTTGCAGGGCGTATGGGGCTGTCTCAGGAAGATAAATCCCGTCTTGAGTTTCTTGTGAGAAACCACCTTTTATTTGCCCATATAGCCCAAAGACGGGATCTCCATGATGAACAGATGATAATTGGCTTTGCAAAGCAGATGGGGAGCAGTGAGACTCTTAAAATGCTGTATCTTTTAACATATGCCGATGTTCGCGGAATCGGCCCTGATGTATGGAATGACTGGAAAAAAATGCTTTTTCAGGAGCTTTATGAAAAGACCTTTAATGTCCTTGAAAGGGGAGATTTTTCTTTAGAAGCAAGCAGTCAGAGGGTTACCAAGGTATATGAAAAGGTTATTTCCATACTCGAAAATGATTTTGAGCCTGAATCTGTCCTTAACGAACTTAAGGCCTTAAGTACAAGGCATATTTGGGGTAATACGCCAAATACCATTGCTGAGCATATAGAAAAATTGCTTAAACTGGAAATCGAACCGGTTATTGTTGATGTTCAGCATGTGGAGGATAAAGGGTACTCTGTTGTAACTATTGCTACAAAAGATATACCCGGGCTTTTTTGCAGCATTGCAGGGGTTATGGCTGCTAATGGTATAAATATTTTAGGGGCTCAGATACATACAAGCAGTAATGGAAAAGCTCTTGATGTTTTACAGGTCAACTCTCCGAAAGGCTTTGTTATTACTGATGATAACCGCTGGAAACGGATTATTGAGGAGATGAAGTATGTACTTAGCGGGAACTTGTCAGTAGAGGCTTTGGTTGAAAAACGACAGCAGAGCAGGGGCTTGCCTGAAAAATCAAAGCCAAGGTTCCCTTCAAGAATTGAAATAGATAATGAAATCTCAGCAGATTATACAGTTTTGGATATTTACAGCCATGATAAAGTAGGACTCCTTTATAGCATTACAAGGGCTTTGGGTGATCTTGGGCTCTACATTGGAATAGCAAAAATCTCTACACGTATAGATCAGGTTGCGGATGTGTTTTATGTTAAAGATAGTTCAGGGAACAAGATCCTTTCTGAAACGGAACAGGATAATGTTAGAAATTATCTTTTAAGAGCAATAGATTTATGAATCACTTTCTGGATCTTTTTTTATCTTATCTCCTTGTGGAGCGCGGGCTTTCGAGAAATACCATTGTTTCATACAGCCATGATGCAGGTGAGTACCTTAATTTTCTTGAGAAAGCCGGACGTATTGAACCTGATCAGATAAAGCAGTCAGATGTTGCCTCTTTCATCAATCGTCTGGCCAGCAGTGGCCGTTCACCAAGGAGCAGAGCCAGGGCGCTTTCTGTTGTCAGAATGTTTCACCGTTTTCTGCTTATAGAGAATCATGCTTCTTATAACGCTGCTGCAAATATTGAATCTCCTCATCTTCTTAACAAACTTCCAGATGTCTTAAGTAAAGAGGAAGTTGAGGCCTTATTGAATGCGCCTTCAGGAGATGAAACGTCCGATATCCGGGATAAAGCTATGCTGGAGCTTCTTTATGCAACTGGGCTCAGGGTTTCGGAACTGGTTAATTTGAAATTTTCTGATCTGAATTTTTCAGCCGGTTATCTGATTACCACAGGAAAAGGGTCTAAAGAGAGGCTTGTACCTGTTGGTGAAGCTGCGATTAAGTATGTTTTTGAGTATATTAATTCTTCAAGAAAGAGTAAAAATGGCGAGGAGAAAATCCTGTTTTTGAACAGGTTTGGGTATAAAATGACCCGTCAGGCATTTTGGAATATTATAAAAAAGAGAGTTATACAAGCCGGCATAAAAAAATCCGTTTCTCCTCATACTTTGAGGCACTCATTTGCAACACATCTTCTCGAGAACGGAGCAGACCTGCGGAGTGTTCAGCTCATGCTGGGGCATTCTGATCTCTCTTCAACACAGATATATACTCATATTTCGGAGGAGCGGTTGAAAAGGCTGCATAAGAGTATCCATCCGAGAGGGTAAGTTTATATGGCTCCAGATTTTTGGCTAAAAACCTGTAAGCTCAGGTTACGCCTGATTTGACAGGTTTTTAACATGCCCAATGGAGTAGGGTTTTAAAAGCTTGAAAAGCTAAATTTTCATAACCGCAGGCCATTGGCCTGCGGAAACAGAATAAATACGATCTGCCTGGAAGGCAGGACTTTATTTGCTGCTCCGGACTCAAAAGAGAGGAGCAGTAGTGTTCTGCCTTTCAGGCAGTGGTATTGTTGTATGGCTCAGCCGCAGGTCGTTGACCTGCGGTTATGAAAATTACGCCCTGTCGGGCTAAAACTCCACACTCCACTCTTTACCCTTCACACTATTTCAGATATGACCAAAAGCCGAAGTCATATTAAATATGGAATATGTTAAATTTAACTACTATAATATAAAATTCATTGGAAAGGAGTTTTATAGAATCTATGCAAGATACGCCATCAACAAGTCCAAAACGGAGTTCCAAGAGTAAAATAATGCCCTTTGCCATAGTATCTTTGATTGTACTCCTCTTCATTTGGTGGACTTTTGGGCCAGTGTTGAAAGTATGGCTTTATGACTTTATCCTGCCTCCGACCCAGGATAGTGTTCGGGGACAATGGGTTGGAACTGTTTTGATAGACACCCGTCATTATCCTGACAAGGAGTCCGTGCGTCATGCTGTCCTTCAACTGAATATCCGCGCGGTGAATTTTGGTTTTAATTTAGCCAGCACATATCACGGGGACGGAGAGGTTACTGTCGAGGGCGAATCAGCGCCCCGCCCCATTTCAGCAGATATCAGTGTCAATGGTGTTGGGGACTGGAACTTAGGATTTACAACCGGAGTTCCAGAAGATCCTCTCACCTGGACACAATTCTCTGACAGTAAGGGCTTTGATTTTCCACTTAAATTATCGCCGGGAAGGATCCAGTTTGATAACAGTGAAATAAAAAAAGGAGCGCTCACGTTTAGATCTATATCCGGCGATCTGCACAAGGGTAGTATCGAGGAGTACCGTAAGCTTTCACAGTTACTTTTGAGTGCAAAGGCACAGAGCAAGTAAAAAGTAAAAACATACCCAAGACCCGAAGAATTAGAGGAGATTTTATGAAGTACATTGTTTTGCTTGGTGACGGCATGTCTGATGAAAAACTGGAAGAGCTTGGAGGCAAGACGCCTCTTCAGGCAGCTAAAACTCCAAATATGGATTATATGGCTAAAAGAGGTGTAATCGGTCTTGCTAAGACTATTCCTAAAGGCCTTCCTCCTGGTAGTGATGTGGCTAACCTTTCGGTGTTCGGATATGACCCGCGTAAGTGTTATACAGGGCGTTCTCCCCTTGAAGCTGCAAGTATGGGTGTAGAACTTGCCTCTTCGGATGTCTCTTACAGGGTAAATTTTGTCAATCTTGAAGCAAGGGGTAAAACGCTTTTGATGAAAGATTACTCTGCCGGTCATATAAGTACAGAAGAGGGGCATGAGTTAATAAAAGCTCTTCAGAAAGAGCTTGGAAATGATGAATTCCATTTTTATCCGGGCGTAGGTTATAGGCATCTTTTGGTATGGCATAAGGGAACAGAAAAAATTGAAACGGTTCCGCCTCATGATATTAGCGGCCAGTCAATATTGAACTATTTACCTAAAGGAAAAAGAAGCGATGAGCTTATAAATCTTATGAATTCTTCTCAACTGGTTTTGCATAATCATCCCCAGTACCGTGCACGTCTTGAGGCCGGTAAAAATCCTGCTAATTCCATATGGTTATGGGGGCAGGGCAAAGCGCCTAAGATGGATACATTCAAGTCTAAATTCGGTCTTTCGGGCTCTGTAATATCTGCCGTTGACCTTGTTCGTGGTATCGGAGTTTATGCAGGACTTGAAATTATAAAAGTCAAGGGTGCCACAGGGTATATTGATACAAACTATCAGGGTAAAGCAGAAGCGGCTATTGATTCTCTCAAAAGGCATGATTTTGTCTATCTACATGTTGAGGCTCCTGATGAAGCTGCACATTCAGGAAACCTTGAGCATAAAATTAAAGCTATAGAAGATTTTGATGCAAAAATTGTCGGTCCTGTTATGGAGGGCGTTCGTAGTATGGGAGAGTTCAGAATTTTGTGTACGCCTGATCATCCTACACCTTTAGCAAAGATGACGCATACATCTGATCCTGTCCCTTTTATTCTCTTTTCCGGAGAGGAGAGAGAAAACAGTGATGTTAAAGGGTATGACGAAGATTCGGCTGCTGCGTCAGGCGTTGTGGTGGAAAAAGGTTATAAACTTATGAGTATGCTGCTTAAGAGGTGATTTTATGATTAACCCCAAAAAGTTGTTCTCTGAAAAAGAGCATGAAATGATTAAAGAGGCTGTGCATAATGCAGAGATGCACACTTCCGGTGAAATAGCGACGATGGCCGTTTCTTCCAGTGATGAATATCGTGAAGGTATTGTTTTATCTGCCGTTATCTTAGTGACAATTTTGGGGATAATGTTTGGAATTATTTTCAGACAACATACCATCTGGTTTTTCATTCCAGTTGCTTTTATTTTATATTTTCCGGTTTATTATTTTTGCCGCTTATACCCGTCTGTTACTATTATTTTCACTCATGGAAAGAGGGTAAAAAACGCTGTACAGGAGCGGGCTGTAAGGGCATTTTACGAAAAAGGGCTTTACAGGACTTCAGAATCAAATGGGATTCTGATTTTTATTTCTGAGCTTGAGCATAAAACTTGGATTCTTGGTGATAAAGGGATTAATGAACGTATATCTCAGGATGAATGGAGTACTATAGCTACAACTTTAGCTAAAGGATTTCAGCATAACAGATGTGAGGCTCTCTGTATCGCCATTGCAAGTTGTGGAGTTATTTTGTCGCAACATTTTCCGGCAGTGAGTCATGGCGCGAATGAGCTTTCCGATGATGTCTTATTTGATAATTAATTATTATTTGTAATAGGTGAGGTATGAGAATTGCTATAATCGGTTCCGGAGCGGTTGGTTTATATTATGGTGCTAAACTCCAGAAAGCCGGCCATGATGTAAGATTTCTCCTCAGGCGTGACTATGATGCCATTACGTCTTCAGGCCTTATGGTTGAGTCAATTACCGGCGATTTCCATTTGGAAAATGTAAAAGGTTATATTTCTTCCCATAATATGGGAGAAGTTGATTTTGTGATTGTTGCAATGAAGACTTTTGATAACTCCAGAATGATAGAGTTGGTAAAACCCCTTGTAAGAGATGGTATTACTATCCTCACTATCCAGAATGGTCTTGGAAATGAAGAACTTCTGGCAGACTCTTTTGGCAGAGATAAAATTTTAGGTGGCATTGCTATGATTAGCTCCAATAGAGGGGAGCCGGGGGTTGTATTGCATAAAGCTTTAGGATTTTTAAGGATTGGAGAGTTTTCTATCGGAATATCTGACAGGCTTCTTAATTTTAACAAAGTGTTTAACGAGGCCGGTATTAAATGTGAAGCAGTAAATGACCTTATTAAAACGCGCTGGGAAAAACTTGTATGGAACATTCCCTTTAACGGGCTCTCTGCTTTACTTAATATGACTCCGGGAGGGTATATTTTAAAACCTGAAATGAATAAACTCATTAAAGAGATAATGAAAGAAGTGGTATTGGCAGCTAATTTGCAAGATTTATCAGAGAGAATTGATGTTGATACCTCTGTTAATTTTAATATGGATACTACAATAAAATATATAATGGATTGTATGCCAAGTATGATGGTAGACAGACTGGAAGGGCGTAGACTGGAACTTGATTCAATATATAAAATTCCGCTTAGTAAGGGGATTAATAAAGGTATTAATATGGAAAAAGTCGGAATGCTCTATTCGTTACTAAGTGTGGGTGAAGTTTAAAATACGATTAAAAAAGATTTACGGTTTTTTCTTTAGATGTAAAGATAAATTGACAATTATTAAGCAAATACAGTATGCTTAAACATAAACGTTGAGTGGAAGGAGGAACAGTATGAAAACGTTAATTTTTTTATCTCTTTTCTTAATTATGTCAGTATTACCAGTTTATGCATTTTCAGATGCTTATGCGCTTCCAAGTGGTTCAATTGGCTATGTACATACCATGAAAGGGGCTGTTTCCATTTTACGAAAAGGAAATGTAGTTCAGGCAGCTGTTGGAACCCCTTTATATAGTGGAGACCTTGTTCGTACAGAAAAGCCTGGTGCCGCTGGAATTGTATTAATAGACAATACCACTTTTTCTCTTGGACCTAATAGTGAGCTTGCTTTAACAGATTACGTTTTTAATCCAAAAGAAGGCCAATTTTCTCTTGTAGCTAAAATGGCTAAAGGAACTTTTTCTTATTTAAGTGGCCTTATTGAAAAACTTGCTCCAAATTCTGTAAAGCTTGGGACTCCTGATGCAACGATTGCTATTAGAGGTACGAAACTCCTGATTGTAGTTCCGGGCTAGATGTTTTTTATATGTTGTAAAAGAATGGATATTAAATGATGATGAAGAGGACATCATGCGATATATCACTGGATTATTGTTATTTTGCATTTTATTGGTTTTATTAGGTTGTGCGCCTCAAAACAGAATTATTTTAGTGCCTGACCCTGATGGTCATGTTGGTAAGGCTGAAGTTGCAACAAGAGCCGGTACAGAGGTTTTGGATAAAGAAGATGCAATGACGACAGTTTCTTCTCCATCAGCCAAGCCTACACAAGTGGTTAAAGCTGACCCAGCTTTTATATCCAAAACATTTTCGGAAGTTTTGGCGGTTGAGCCGAAACCGCTGGTAAAATTTATTCTTTATTTTGAAAAAGGTACTACAAATCTTTTACCTGAATCAGTCGCTCAAATTGATAAAATTTTAGATGTAATCAAAGAAAGAAACGCATTAAATATAGCAGTTGAGGGTAATACTGACTCTTCCGGGTCTGCTGCATTGAATGACAAACTGGCCGCTGATAGGGCAGACATGGTAAGAGATTTACTTGTCTCAAAAGGTGTGAATACGGATTTAATATCGGTCTATTCCTATGGTCAAGGTAACCCTCTTGTACCAACTCCTGATAATGTTTCAGAACCACGTAATCGTAGAGTGGAAGTTATAATCCATTGAGCAGAATTAAAGCTGGGCTAAATCCTGCTGATTCTCATAACAAACGTTTAAAACCGTTACAAGAAGGCCGGTTTCTCCTAATGGGTTCCGGCCTTTTGATTACTTGTGTAATCTTATTATTTTTTATTTTCCCTCCAATTCTTCTCCAACAAGCTGATCTCAGAGTTTATGACGTTATGTTGCTAGGACGCATAAAACCAGCACAATCAAATATTCCGGTTTTAGTAGGGATTGATGAAGAGAGTATTAAAGATTTTGGTCAATGGCCATGGCCACGTTACCGTTTAGCCAGTTTGGTTGAAAAGCTTTATTCTTATGGAGCAAAAGTGGTTACTTTTGACTTCTTAATGCCGGAAGCTGATCATACTTCTCCAGGGGTAATATCTGAAGAGCGAAAACATGATGAAAATGGTGACAAAAACATTCCACAAAAGCTTGCCGAATTTGATGATAATTCAAAAAAGCTTGCACAAGCTTTTAAAAAAGGGTCAACGGTACTTGGTTACTATTTTTATTTCAGTGATGAAGGTGGGGCGCTTTCGGATTCAGAGCCGATACTTCCTCAGGGTATGGTGGTAAGTAAAAGTGGAGTATCTACTGCTTTATGGCCAAAACCTATAGGTTCTATGCGTAGCATATCAGTGTTGGCTAAAGGTGTCTCTTCAGAAGGCTTTACAAATGCTGTTCATGATGTTGACGGTGCTTTAAGGCGTGTACCGCTTTTAATTGAATATAACGATACAATGTACCCTTCTTTAGCCTTAGCGTCTTTGCTTCTTTCCTCAGAAGACCGCAAAATTCAACTTATTAAGAGTGCATTCCAAACTTTCTTGATTTGGGGGAATCACAGAATCCCAATTGATGATGCCGGTAATTTATTAATAGATTTTAGAACTGACAGTGAACCGTTTCATTACATGTCAGCTAAAACTATTTTAGAAGATAAGCTACCTGCAGATGTCTTAAAAGGGAAAATTGTCCTTGTAGGCTCTTGGGCGAAAGGATTGGGAGATTCCCATCTATTGCCGTCAGGTAAATTCCTTAGCGGGCTTAAAATCCATGCAACTGTCATAGATAATATCTTAACTGATTCTTTTGTATATAGGCCGGCATGGGGGCGTGGGATTGAATTTTTTGCCATTATTCTTATTGGAGTTATCAGCACTCTTCTTTTAAGCCGCCCTGGTTACTTACTGTCGCTTTTTGTTGTTTTATTCGGAGCCGGCGGGAGCTTTTTAGGGGCAAAAGAGCTTTTAGTACATAAAGGTATTTATCTCTCTCCTTTATATCCTATGCTGGCTCCGATAGCTATATTGACTTGTCTAGGTGTAATGAAATATGTGATTGAAGCACGTAAAGTAAAGCAGAGGACAGGAGACCTTTTAGAGGCTCAGGATACTATTATTGTCAGTATGTCTGCTCTGGCTGAAACCAGGGATAAAGAGACGGGAAAACATATTTTAAGAACCCAGAAATATTTAGAGATACTTGCTCGTGGATTATCGATATTGCCTCAGTATTCATATTTAGATGAAGCTACTATCTCGCTGTTATGTAAATCAGCGCCGCTTCACGATATTGGTAAAGTCGGGATTCCTGACAAAATATTGGGAAAACCCGGAAAGCTGACAGAAGAAGAGTATGAGATCATGAAAAAACATACTCTTATAGGGGCTGAAGCTTTAGGACGGGCCACCAAGGGGACTAAACATCCGGAGCAGCTGGAGTTTCTTAAATTTGCACAGGAGATGATTGAATCTCATCATGAGAAATGGGATGGGACAGGGTATCCTTTTGGTCTTAAAGGGCAAGAAATCCCTTTAGCTGGCCGACTTATGGCAGTAGCTGATGTATATGACGCACTGGTAAGTAAAAGGGTATATAAACAGGGGCTTTCTCATGAAGAAGCTTGTGAAATTATAATTGAAGGTTCAGGAACGCAGTTTGATCCTGATATTGTTAATATGTTTTTGAAGCATAATGAAGAGTTTCGTACTATTGCTAAAGAGTTTGTAGATACTGAAGAAGATGAGCTCTTCTATGATGTGACTTAATAGTTTATAAAACTTGACGGCAATTGTACTAATCCGTTCAAAACGAAAAAAGCCACCTGTATGACAGCAGGTGGCTTTTTTCTTAATTAGTGATGTTATTACATTTTATGGCATTTTTCACAGTCTCCTGAGCTCGCAAATGCATCTTTTCCATTATGACAAGCGCCGCATGATTTACCTTTTTCCATATCCGCCATTGTAGCTTTAACAACTCCGGTTTGATAAGGGAAAATCTTTGTGTGGCAATCTGCGCATTTGTACATTCCTAAATGAAAATCATGGCTGAAAGTTGCATCGCCTCCGTCAGTTTTAAATGTAATGTTCCCAGGTTTAAATCCTGTATGGCATTTAGCGCAATCACCTGAGTTTGTCGCAAAAGCGTCATTTCCATTATGACATGCACCGCACGATTTACCTTGATTCATCATAGCCATTGTTGCTTTAGCAGTTCCTCTTTGATAAGGGAAAATCTTTGTGTGGCAATCTGCGCATTTGTACATTCCCAAGTGGAAATCATGGCTGAAATTCGCGTTTCCGGCACTGGTCTTAAATGTAAGATTTCCGGGTTTAAATCCGATATGGCATTTGGCGCAATCACCTGAGCTTGCAAAAGCGTCATTTCCGTTATGACATGCGCCGCATGATTTACCTTTGTTCATCATAGCCATAGTTGTTCCACGGACTCCACTTATTATAGTCTTACCATTATGGCAGTCACGGCATGTCAACCCGTTACTGATGTGGGTATTATGGGCAAATATTGCCGGGGTTGCCCCTTTAACATTAAACGTTATGGTTCTAAGCTGCCCTTTGTGGCATCTTACGCATGTTTTATTATCCTTTACACTAAAAGCCTTTACTCCGGAGTGGCATGCGCCGCATGATTTACCTTTTTCCATTTCAGCCATTGTGAAATGCCTTTTTACTCTGAGGTTATAAATGGCATTATGACAAAGTCTACAATTATTATTAAGTTTTCTTAAATGAACATCATGACTGAAAATTACTGCGTTAGCATTTTTTAAAGGGAATGAAACGTTTTTTGTTTCTTTAGCAAAAGAGACAACTGGCAGCATAATGAGTGCAAGAGTAATAAACAGATTGCGAAGTTTCATTTGATACTCCTCAATGTTGAAATGGATTTAAGAAAAAAGACGTGTTACTATACAACAACAAGGGAATTTGAGTCAATGGACAAATCTATTTTGAACTATTTTATCAAAGATAAATGGAGCGTATGAATGAAGAAAATATATATTTTATTGGCTTTACTTATTCTTTTTCCTTCAGTGGCTTATTCTAATATTTATCAATGGACAGATGATAATGGAGTGAGAAATTTTACAGACAATCCTGATTCAATTCCAGCGAAATACAGACAAAAAGCAACAGTTCAAAAAATAGAGGAAAGTGATACTACGTTTCAGTCAGACAATTCTGGAACTGTTTCAGATAAAAAAGAAACTTTATATGGTGGAAAGACTGTTCAGGCTTGGAGAGATGGATATCAGCAGTTGAGAAAAGACTTAGAAGCCAAACAAGCTGAATATGACGCATTAATACAAGAACAGCAGGCAACCAGAAGGCAGAGAATTCTGTTTACGCGGATTTCGGACAGGGAGAGGTTAAACGATATAGCGAAAGAACTTGATTCAAAAACTGAAGAAATTAAGAATGCTAAAGAGGCCATAGAGGATTATAAAAGGTCCGCAGCTCAGGCAGGGCTTGATGAAAGGCTTTTTACTAATTAATTGATAAATGGCGGAGATATTAAATAAATGTATAAAACTGATCAGATTATCTTAAATGCCCTTGCTGAAGATATACATACAGGGGATATAACAACAGAAGCTGTTATAAAGGGTGGAAGGCGGTGCAAGGGTTTTTTTAAAGCAAAGGAAAATTTTCTGCTTGCCGGGATTGATATTGCTGCAAGGGTTTTTCAGCTGCTTGATAAGAATATTGAATTTTCTTCGAACTTTTCTGATGGGGACGAAATTAACAAAAACCGGATTATCGCTACTTTCTCAGGGAATGCTTCAATGCTGCTTCAGGGTGAGCGCGTGGCTCTTAATTTTCTTCAAAGAATGTCAGGCATCGCGACATTAACTTCTAAATATGTAAAAGCTATTGAAGGGAGCGGGGCAAAAATTGTTGATACAAGAAAGACAACGCCAGGTTTGAGAATCCTGGAAAAATATGCCGTTAGAGTGGGCGGCGGTATAAATCACAGAACCGGACTTTATGACGGTGTCCTTATAAAGGAGAACCATATCACTGCTGCGGGAGGGATAAAGGCGGCTATATCAAGCGCCAGGGGCTATATACCGCATACATTAAAAATAGAGATTGAAACGGAAACTATTG
>WQYY01000047.1 GCA_009780995.1 Desulfuromonadales bacterium | reverse complement strand
TTGCTGTCATGTGGTATGTGTCTATGTCTGAGTATTTCGGGCAAATTCCGTGGGCAGTGACAACCCCTTCAAAGGATTCAAGGATAGGGCGGACTATTGCTGCGTCTGAGGGGCCGTCATTTGTTATACCTGTAAATGGTTTCAGTACCGAACCACCCTGGACTTCATGGTCATAACGCCGCACCACCATCTCTTTTGAGCAGATATTAAGGGAGGCGAGAAGTTCTTTAAGGTCTTTGTTGTAATCTGTTTGCGGGGCTAAAACAGGCTCTTTATGAACAAGCGGAGTCCATTTTGCAGGTATCTCCATTGGAGGGAGCCCTTCATGCATAAAAGAGACAGGGAGCCATGCCACTGTTTTTTCGTCATAGAGAATATGAAAAACTCCTGAGTCTGTGAACTCCCCCAGGACTGTTGCTTCTACACTGAATCTTTTTGCCATTTTAAGGAATTCATCTATATGTTCAGGCGGAACTGCAAGGGACATTCTTTCCTGGGCTTCTGAAATAAGAATTTCCCATGGATTAAGCCCCTGGTACTTAAGAGGGGCTTTTGAGAGGTCCATTCTGCATCCGCCGCACTCTTCAGACATTTCCCCTATAGAGGAGGATAACCCTCCTGCCCCGTTGTCTGTAATGAACCTGTAAAGGCCTTTGTCTCTTGCTCTTATGAGGAAGTCGAACATTTTTTTCTGGGTTATGGGATCGCCTATCTGGACTGCGGAGACAGGCGAATTTTCATTCAACTCTTCAGAGGAAAATGTTGCCCCATGAATGCCGTCTTTACCTATTCTGCCGCCGGTCATTACTATAAGGTCTCCGGGCTTTATGGATTTTTCATGCCCGGGAATTCCGTTTATCTCTTTAGGCATTATTCCCGCAGTGCCGCAGAATACAAGGGGTTTACCCGCGAAACGCTCATCAAAAACTATTGAGCCGTTTACGGTAGGTATGCCGCTTTTATTACCGCCATGTTCCACCCCCTCAACAACTCCTTCAAATATTCTTCTTGGGTGCAGAAGGCGTGATGGAAGGGGCTTATTGTAAAAAGGGTCTGCAAAGCAGAATACGTCTGTGTTAAATATAAGTTTGGCTCCTTGGCCTGTTCCGAATGGGTCTCTGTTCACCCCGACGATACCTGTTAATGCCCCGCCGTATGGGTCAAGGGCTGACGGTGAATTGTGAGTTTCTACTTTAAAAACAAGAGACCAGTTATCATTGAATTTTATTACTCCTGCGTTGTCTTTAAATACTGAGAGGCAGAAGTCATTTTTACCCAGTTTTTCCCTTACATCTTTTGTGGTCTTCTGTATAAAGCTTTTAAACAGGGATTTTATTTCCTCTTTTTTACCGGTTTCATCTTCATAATGAACCGTTCCGGAGAATATTTTGTGCTTACAATGCTCTGACCATGTCTGGGCAAGACATTCAAGTTCAACATCAGTTGGGTTTTCCCCAAGCCCCACTTTTTTACGTTCTTCTACTGTTTTCGGGTTTTTGAAATGTTTTTGAATAATTTTCATCTCTTCCAGGGTTAAAGCCAGCACCCCGTCTTTACTGATTTTGATAAGCCCTTCGTCAGATATATTCAAGTCGATTTCTTTTACTTCGGTTTTTGTTTTTCCCTCTACTTTCGGAACTGTTGTCGGAAAGCCTTTTTGATTGGCGAATTCTTTTGCAGTAAGTATGGTAAAGCGTTGAATAAGAGTGTTGCAGAGAAGGCCTGTTGTTATTTTTTCAATATCTTGTTTTGTCAGATTTCCTGAGATCAGATACTGTACAGCTGTGTAAACAGCCTCTCCGTCTCTGAATTTTCTTCCTGTTATATACTCAATGGCTTCTTTTGCTGTCCGCCCCACATTATCAGTTACTCCTGGGCGAAATCCTATCTCAACAGCGAAATTAAAATCTTCTGCCAAAGGCTCATCTATGCGCCACTCTTGTATTACAGGGTCTGAAAACGGGCCTTTCGCTACGGAGCTGAGTTCTTCTTCTGTTAAATCAGTATCTACCAGATAAACGTCTATGGATCTTATGTTAGCTACTTTTAGATTAAGAAAGTGCTCTACCTCTGTTTTTATCCGTTCCCCTCTGGGGTCTCTAACACTCTTTTTAAGGGCAACTTCAATTCTGAACGCCATTTTATGGCTCCTTGTGTATGTATAGAGTTCTTGTTGGGAATGGCATGTTTATTCCGTTTTCAGGAAGTCGTTTTATCAGCAGAGAATTAACTTTATCTGTTATTGCGAAAAGAGTTCTGTAGTTATCAACCCAGAATAAGAGGGTCATTTGAAGGGAGCTGTCATTAAAAGCGGTAAAAAATACCGCTGCCGGCGGATCAGAGAGAACTTCATGGATTTCGGCAACAGCGTTGAGCATTACGGATTTTGCCTTTTCTACATCATTTCCATACTCTATGCCTAATACTACTCTCCCTTGCGACTTTGTATCGGGATATGCCTGGTTTACCACTATTCTGTTGCAAAGGTCAGAGTTGGGGATAATTATAAATGTGTTGTCAACTGCCCTGATTTTTGTACTTCTGATCCCTATGTCAACTACATCCCCGGACTGTCCTGTGGTTAACTGTATTCTGTCCCCGATTCTGAATGGCCTGTCAAGTATTATTGTAAGACCGGACATCATGTTGCCGAGAGTCTCTTTTGCAGCCATACCAATGGCTAAAGAGCCTATGCCAAATGCTGTGATAAGTGAGAAAATATCCTTATCAAAGTGCTTCATAATCACTATTACGGCTATGCCTGCCAGAAAAATAGCGATAGTTGTTTCTACAATTGGAACTACTTGCCTGTCTATTATTCCGTCGCAGTCTTCTATCTTTTTCAGGTACCAAGCAAAGATTTCATGAATAATCCGATAGCAAATATTTGCAAGGATACAGACGGTGATTATATAGGATATGCCGGATATTGTTGTACTGGCTTTTGTAGGGAGGGAGAATGATTCAATTCCTAAATAGATGCCTATAAAAATAATCAGTAAATATATCGGTGCAGTTATTTTTTTAAAGGAATCGTTGTCAAAGTTTATTTTGACAATTGATACGATTTTTGGGCCAAGGAGGTTTAGAAGATGGCGTACTATTTTTGCCAGGATCCAAAAACCGATAAAAATAAGAAGGGCAAGTATAGTATCTTTTGTCCAATAGAGCCAAAGCGGATCAGTATTATTTTTAGAGAAAAACTCAAAAATATTATTCACTGAAAACCCTCTTAAAAATGGTGTCTACATGTTTTAGATGGTAGTTTAAGTTAAACGCTTCCCTGATTTTATTTTCTCCCAAGGCTTTTACTACTTCATTATCCTTGAGTAGCTCTTCCTGGAAGTCTTTACCTTCTTCCCAGACTTTCATTGCGTTTCTCTGCACCATTCTATAGGCTTGTTCTCTTGATACCCCTGCTTGTGTGAGGTCCAGAAGTATTTTTTGGGAGAATACAAGGCCTTTCATCTGGTTAAGGTTTTTCATCATGTTTTCAGGATATACAACTAGATTTTTCACAAGCCCGTTAAGTCTGCGGAGGGAGAAATCAAGGGCAACTGTAGCGTCAGGGCCTATGTAACGTTCTACTGATGAGTGGGATATATCTCTCTCGTGCCATAGTGCGACATTTTCCAAAGCGGGAATGCACATCGAACGGATATATCTGGCCTGGCCTGTAAGATTTTCCGAAAGGATAGGATTCCGCTTGTGAGGCATTGCTGAAGAACCTTTTTGCCCCTTTGTGAACTGCTCTTCCGCTTCTAATACTTCAGTACGCTGGAGATGCCTTATTTCAATGGCTATCCTCTCCATTGATGAGGCAATCAGCGCTAATGTACAGAAAAGTTCTGCATGTCTGTCTCTTGGGATTACCTGGGTAGATACAGGTTCCGGTTTTAGCCCCATTTTTTCACATACGTACTCTTCTACAAAAGGATCAATATTGGCAAATGTTCCGACAGCTCCTGATATTGCCCCGGTTGCTATATTTTCGCGAGCGGCTTTAAGCCTTTTCAGGTTTCTTTTCATTTCAGCATACCAGCCGGCCAGTTTAAGGCCGAAGGTTATAGGTTCGGCATGTATGCCGTGGGAGCGTCCCATACATACTGTATTTTTGTGTTTCATTGCCCGGTCTTTTATGGATTCAATAAGCATGTTAAGATCGTTAATAAGCTCATCTGCGGCTTGGGTCAACTGTACAGAGAGACAAGTATCAAGAACATCCGAAGAGGTCATCCCCTGGTGTATAAAACGCGCTTCTTCCCCTACGAATTCTGCTACGGAGGTGAGAAAAGATATTACATCATGTTTTGTTTCCAGTTCGATGGCGTCAATCCGCTCAATGTCAAAATTCCCCTTTTCTCTGATTACAGATACGGCAGATTCAGGAATTACTCCTAATTTTGCTTGGGCTTCGGCGGCAAGGGTTTCTATTTCGAGCCATATACGGAATCTGTTTTCCGGCTCCCATATTTTTGCCATATCAGGTCTTGTGTAACGTGGAATCATCTCAGAGTCCCCTTTCAGTTATATTTAAATGTTAAGTAATTTAGTTGGCCTGTACTGGTTGCCTATATATATTCCGGGATTGCAGCTATTTTGCCCTGAGATTAGAGCAGTTGCCGCCTCAAAGGGGATAGAAGGATCGTTATTCACCTCAGAGAGGTGGGCAAGAAAGACCCCTTCAAGTTTTTCATGGAGAAGCTCTTTAAGAAGAGCTATTGATTCATTGTTTGAAATATGCCCATGCCTGGATTTTATTCTTTGCTTCAGATGCCACGGGTATGGCCCGTTCATAAGCATCTCTTCATCATGATTTGATTCAATAATCAGCATTTTGCAATGTTTCAGTTTTTCTGTTACAAGTCTTGTAACTATTCCCATATCAGTGGCAAAGCCGATCTTTCCATCTTTACTCTCAATTATAAACCCTACAGGATCCGCAGCGTCATGGGTTATTTGAAACGGATCTATTATTAAATCCCTGAATGAAAAAGAATAACCTGATTCAAATTCGTATAACTGGCTTTTATTTAAGCTTGGTTCTACCGCTTGCAGCGTTCGATAGCTTATAAGAACCGGTATTTTGAATTTCCTGGATGTAACTTCAGCCCCTTTTATATGATCTGTATGATCATGCGTAATAAGTATTGCACTTAGAGTTGATCCGTCAACTCCTATGCTTTCCAGGCGTTTTGTAATTTCTGTTGCAGAGAGGCCGGCATCTATCAGCAGCCGTGTTTCGCCGCATTCAATATATACTGAATTCCCTTTACTCCCGCTGGCAAGGAGGCATGCTTTCACAGATGCTCCAAACGGTTGAAATATAGTAACAATTTTTTTAAAAATATATGTGTCATATAGACCAGAAATATATGAAAGGATTCAATAAATTAAAAATATAACTGAAACAACAATCTCTTTCAAGCTGAAAGCATTTGGTAACATGCAGAAAAACAGATTAAAGATGTTGACGATGAAAGCAAGGATTGTATAGTATATGAGCGATCACAAGATATTATTTTTGTCTCAAAATATTTTTTAAGGAGGAGTCAATGGCTATACGGCTGGGAATCAATGGATTTGGCAGAATTGGGAGGACAGTACTCCGTTACGCGACCAAAGAGAAAGGGATCGAGGTTGTAGCGATTAATGATATTACTGATGCCAAGACACTGGCTCATCTGCTTAAGTACGATTCAGTTCACGGAACTTTTCAGAGTAAAGTTGAGTATACTGATAAAGAGCTCATTGTTGACGGCAAAAAAATCAAGATTATGGCTATCAGAAATCCGGAAGAGCTCCCCTGGAAAAAAGAAAAGGTTGATGTTGTTTTAGAGTCAACAGGTCTTTTTACTAAGAAGGAAAAGGCTGCCCTGCATCTTAAAGCCGGCGCTAAAAAGGTTCTTATATCAGCCCCTGCTACTGATGAAGATATTACAGTAGTTATGGGGGTTAACCATACTCTTTATGACGGTAAAAAGCATAATATAATTTCAAACGCTTCCTGTACTACTAACTGTCTTGCTCCCGTTGTAAAAGTTTTACAGGATAATTTCGGCATTGAGAAAGGGCTTGTTACTACTGTTCACTCTTATACTAATGATCAGAATATTCTCGATCTCCCACATAAGGATTTACGCCGCGCCCGTGCTGCGGCGCTTTCGATGATTCCTACTACAACAGGTGCCGCCAAAGCTGTCTCCCTTGTTATGCCTGAGCTTAAAGGTAAACTGGACGGTATGGCCATACGTGTACCTACTCCTAATGTTTCTGTTGTGGACTTAGTTGTAACTCTGAAGAAAAAAGTTGACGTCGACAAAATCAACGCAGCTTTTAAAAAGGCTTCTCAAGGTGCACTGAAAGGGATTCTCGGTTTTTCCGAAGAGCCTCTTGTCTCTATAGATTTTAACGGGAATACCCTCTCTTCAATTGTTGACGCCAGTTGTACAAAGGTTATGGATGGTAATATGGTTAAGGTACTATCCTGGTATGACAATGAATCGGGCTTTTCAAAGCGTGTTATTGATCTCTTAAACTATATGTACAAATAAATTGCTGTTGCGAAGATATGGGAGGAGAAATCCTCCCTTTTTTTATATTTGGTAAGGAGAGAAAAATGCCTATCCGTTATATTGACCAGATTAAAGATTTAAAAGGTAAAAGAGTATTTATACGTGTTGATTTTAATGTTCCTCAGGATGAAAAGGGAAATATTACAGAAGATACCCGTATTGTTGCGGCCTTACCAACTATAAAATACGCTATGGAACAAGGCGCTAAGGTCATTTTGGCTTCTCATCTCGGCAGGCCAAAAGGTGAGAAAAACAAAAAGTATAGTATAGCTCCTGCATCAAAGAGGCTTTCACAACTTTTAGAGAAAAAAGTTGTTCAGGCTCCGGACTGCTTTGGCCCTGAAGTAGACAAGCTGGTAAATGCTATGAAACCCGGAGATGTTCTGATGCTTGAAAATCTCAGGTTTTATCCCGGTGAAGAGAACAATGATAAAGCCTTTGCAAAATCCATAGCTAATGGCGCTGAAATATATGTTAATGACGCTTTTGCGGTTTCTCACAGAGCACATGCTTCTGTAGAGGCAATAACCAAAGTCATACCTGTAGTTGCCGCCGGTTTTCTTATGAAAAATGAGATGACCTTTTTTGACAGGGCAATGCATAACCCTGTGCACCCTCTTGTTGCGGTTTTAGGCGGCGCAAAGGTTTCAGGCAAATTGGAGGTGTTAGAAACCCTTGTAAATAAGGTGGATAAAATAGTCATTGGCGGTGGAATGGCCTTTACCTTTCTTAAAGCAATGGGGTATGCTGTGGGGAAATCCCTTGTGGAAGATGAGTTGATTCCTACTGCGAAAAAGATTATGGATAAGGCTAAAAAGAGGGGGGTTACATTTTACCTTCCTGTTGACTGTGTTATTGCAAATAGCTTTGATCCTAAAGCAACTAATTTTATTGCTACAGTTCAGGAAATACCGGAAGGGTGGATGGCCCTTGATATAGGCCCTGCATCAGCCGCACTTTTCAGTGCAGCTTTACGAGATGCAAAGACAGTTATCTGGAATGGCCCTATGGGCGTTTTTGAGATGGATGCTTTCGCCAGGGGTACTTTCTCAATGGCGGAATCTATTGCAAACAGTTATGCCACTACAATAATAGGTGGCGGGGATACTGATGCCGCCGTGCATAAGGCAGGAGTGGCTGATAAAGTAAGTTATATCTCTACCGGCGGTGGTGCTTTCCTTGAGCTGTTGGAGGGGAAAGTATTACCGGGCGTAAAGGCTCTTAATGTGAAGTGACTATGGCTTCAGCTTTTTTTCATCTATTACCTTGCTATAGTCGCAGGACATTCAATTTGTAGGGGCGGCCATTGGCCGTCCGTGTTATCGGGCGCACACAGTGCGCCCCTACATATCTAAACCCAGTATGTTTAAAATATTGCCTAATTCTATGATTTATAAAAAAATATGTAATAACCATTAATCTATTAGCTCAGGTATTACTCCAGCTAATAGGAATAATGGTGTAAAAAATAATTGCCTAATTGTACAAAATAAATATAATTAGGTAATAAACCATTATCTAGTGACACAGGGTTTTGATCCATAGGTAAGGCCTTCCATTACCAATGTGGATAGTGGGGGTTTAACTCCACACTCCACACTTCACCCTTCACACTAGATATAACATATGGCCAAAAGCCGAAGCCAAATAAAGGAGTCTCTATGAGTCGTGTACCAATAATAGCAGGCAACTGGAAGCTCTTTAAAACCTCCAAAGAAGCCATAGAGCTTGCGAGTGGCTTGTTACCCCTTGTAAAAAACAAGTCAAATGTTGAAATTATTATCTCTCCCGTTTTTACCGTTCTTGAGAGGGTGAGTAAGGTTATAGCGGGAAGCAATATCAAACTGGCTGCTCAGGACTGCTTTTGGGAAGAAGAGGGGGCCTTTACCGGTGAGGTTTCTCCAAGTATGCTGCTGGATGCCGGTTGCAGCCATGTGATCATAGGGCACTCAGAGCGGCGTCAATATTTTGGTGAAACAGATGAAACAGTTAATAAGAAGCTAAAAGCTGCTTTATCAAAAGGACTTACAGTAATTTTATGTGTAGGTGAAACCCTTCAGGAAAGGGAGATGGGCAAAACCTTTGATCTGTTGCAAAAACAGCTTAAAGGGGGATTATCCGGAATTTCAAGTAACAGCTTTGATAAAATTATAATTGCGTATGAGCCGGTATGGGCGATAGGAACAGGCAAAACAGCCACAGATCAGCAGGCGGAGGAAGTTCACGCTTTTATAAGATCTGAAATAGGCTCCTTTTATTCTTCTTTAGTGGCGGATAATATACGGATTCTCTATGGTGGCAGTGTTAAACCGGAAAATATTTCCGGCTTGATTTCTCAGAAAAATATCGATGGGGCACTTGTTGGCGGGGCCAGTCTTCAAGTAGAATCTTTTGCTGCACTTGTTAATGCTGTATGACGTTGCGGCTTTCGCTTTTTGCATCCGACTGTGTTGGCTGTGTTGCAGTCATGAGCGAGCAGTAAAATGGCGGCGCTTTTTTGTCATTGCGGGCTTGACCCGCAATCTCCCAGTAGCAGAGGATTAGGGATCAAGCTCGCAATGACGGCTATGATATGAAAAACGGTGTATATATTTACTTTATGACAAACCATTATAACAATGTACTTTATATTGGTGTTACAAACGATATTGTTCGCAGAGTCACCGAGCATAAAGCAGAAATCAATAAGGGATTCACATATAAGTATAATTGTAAGAAATTAGTATATTATGAGAAATGTGAATCAGTCATTGAAGCCATTTCACGAGAAAAACAATTGAAAAACTGGAAACGTGAATGGAAAGACGAATTAGTACATGACTTTAATCCTAAATGGGAGGATTTGAGCGCACAAATTGGGATAAATGATGATATGATTAATGTGATATTGGAGCATTATTCAGGGGATTGCGGGTCAAGCCCGCAATGACGGCTACAATAAAAATGTATGAATTTTCCTTTTTATGTTGTTATAACTGTGGTATAAAAACAGTTTCAAAAGTTCATTAATTTGGGGTTTCTATGTTATATGTCATAGTTACAATTCATGTGGTTGTTTGTATAGCAATGATTGGTATTGTTCTTTTACAGTCCGGAAAAGGTGCCTCAATGGGGGCTTCTTTTGGAGCCGGAGGTAGCCAAACCGTTTTCGGGGCAAGCGGCGGAAGTACCTTTATGTCAAAATTGACAACAGGGGCAGCAATTATATTTATGCTGACTTCATTGTCTCTTGCGTATCTGTCAAGGAATCCCGGAAGCTCCTCAATTATGTCTTCCGGTGTTCCTAAACCGGCCGCTCCGGCGCAGCAAACAGCTCCTATGCCTTCAGCGCCTCAAATGCCTGTCGGTCCGTTGCGGCAAACAGCTCCGACGGTTCCAGGACCTCAGATGCCTGCTGTACCAGCGACTCCAGTGCAAGCGCCTGCTAAGTAGTTTTTGTATTGACACAGAAAAAAGGTTGGTGTAATTAGTAAATCCCTTTTGGGAGATTTTATAAAAGAGCATTTAAAAGGTTTGCGGTGGTGGCGGAATTGGTAGACGCACCAGCTTGAGGGGCTGGCGGGAGCAATCTCGTGATGGTTCGAGTCCATTCCACCGCACCAGAACATAAGCCGTGTCTTAGGACGCGGCTTTTCTTTTTTAGGCCAACTTAATGCAGACAGAAGAAATTAACAAAACTTTGAGACTTCCTACCGTTATTGTTATAACAGGCCCAACTGCCTCTGGGAAAAGCAATCTCTCTCTTTTGATTGCTGAAAAATTCAATGGTGAGATTGTTAATGCTGATTCTATGCAGGTTTATAAAGGAATGGATATAGGTACAGCCAAACCTTCCATAAACACGATGAAAAGAGTGAAGCACCATCTATTTGATATTGTTGCCCCTGACATTAATTTTACAGCTTCTGATTACAGTGAATTAGGAAAAATAACAGTTGAGAATATATTTTCCAGAGGTAAAATACCAATTATAACTGGTGGTACAGGTCTTTATATACGCGCTCTTTTATCAGGTATAGCCCCATTACCAGGTAGTGATGAAAAGTTGAGAATAAAATTTATCAAGATAGCGGAGAAAAATGGAAATGCAGCACTGCTGAAAGAGCTTGAGGCCGTTGACCCTGTTACTGCCTCTTGCCTCCATCAGAATGATCAATTAAGGATAATAAGAGGATTGGAGGTATTTTATAAGACAGGAATTCCTCTTTCAGAGTATCAGGCTTTACACGGTTTTTCTGAAAATTGGTGTAATGCTATAAAGATTGGTATAATGGTTGAAAGAGAAGAGTTATATCGCCGTATTAATGCCAGAGTAGATGCAATGATTGCTGGTGGGTTTATTGAAGAAGTAAAAAAACTTTTGGAACAGGGATACGGTAGAGAGTATAAAGCATTACGTTCAATAGGGTATAAAGAGATATGTTCTTATTTGGCGGGAGAGTATAGTTTTGAAGAGATGCTTGAGCTTATAAAACGGGATACAAGGCGGTACGCAAAGCGCCAAATTACCTGGTTTAAGAAAGAATCGGATATTTATTGGTTTAAAGATAGTGACAGTTTTGCTACTATCTCCGAACCTGTAATGGAATTTCTTTATTTAAGGAGATTATCATGACAAAAACAACAACATTCAATATTCAGGACCAGTTTCTTAATCAAGCCCGTAAGGAAAAAGTAAAGCTAACTGTAAAACTTATGTCAGGAGAAAAATTTGAAGGGCTTATTAAATCTTTTGACAATTTTTCAATTCTTCTTGAGGAAGTGACTGGTGATATTCTCATTTACAAACATTCAATGGCTTCAATTACCTCTTCAGACGGTAAGTTTAATTTGCATCAATAATTATCCATAGGAATTGTGATGACTAAAAAGAGAGCTGTTACTTTATCGGTTATCGGGGTGGTGTTTGTAGTAGTTTGCTTGTTTATTTACTCTCTTGGGTCAGTTTTTCTGCCGCTCTTTTTGGCGTTAGCTATCGCATTTTTGATGGACCCTTTTGTAACTGGGTTAGCTAAATGGAGACTGAACAGGACTTTAGCAATTATTCTTGTTTTTAGTGCTGCATCAATTTTTGCAATAGGAATTCTGTGGTTTTATACGAGCTCTATTAAAAACGAGTTTGCCAGTGTCCAATTAAATCTTCCTGCGTATGCCGCGAAAATATATGAGAGAATACCTCAATCCATAAAAGTATATCTCAATATAGAAACCCCTGAAAAGGTTTACCAGCAGATTAACTATTTGACTGACCAACTAAGGGGGGCTTACTTATCAATAATTCAGGGGAGTTTTGATTTTGTTAAAAGGGCTTTTTCATCTACCTTTTCGTTTATTCTGGCGATTTTAAGTTATTTTATTATACCTATATACCTTTATTATCTTTTGCTGGATTTCCCAGCGTTTAAAAAAGAGGCTGCCGAATTTATCCCTGCAAGATATAGAGCTAATATAACAGATATAGTAAACGAGATACGGGATGTTCTTGAGGCTTTTTTAAAAGGCCAGTTTTCCGTATGCGCTATTTTAGCCATATTATATTCGATTGGGCTCTATTTTATCGGAATTGATCTTCCTGTGGTTATTGGTACTTTTGCGGGTTTCGCGTTTATAATCCCTTACTTTGGGACTATTTTAGGGATAATCCTTTCCATGAGTATGGCGTTTTTAAAATTTCAAGATATATGGCATCCCCTTCTTTGTTTCGGTTGGATTTCGTTTGTTCAGATATTGGAAAGTACGGTTATTACCCCTAAGATTGTCGGAAACAGAGTGGGGCTGCATCCTGTTATTATAATTCTTTCACTTCTTCTTGCGGGAGAACTGTTTGGGCTTATGGGAATGTTGCTTGCTATTCCTGTAACTGCCGCATTAAAAGTGCTCTTTAAACGTGGGTTTAAATTCTATAAAAACAGTAAATTTTATCTTGAAAGCGAGTAAACAACCCTTCCGGCTGGGTAATGGTTTTTATGAACGAAGGTCTTTTGATAGAATCAGTCGTTGAAGGGAGTATAGCTGAAGAGCTTTGCATAGAACCCGGAGATACCCTGATTGCAATTAATGGTGAATTTATAAGGGATATTATAGATTATCAGTACCATACAGCAGAGAATGAATTATCATTAATTATCCAAAAAGCTGACGGAGATATATGGGAAGTTGAATTCGATAAAAGCATAGGTGAACCAATAGGCCTTAACCCTATATCACCTGTACCTTTAGAATGTGGTAACAGTTGCATATTCTGCTTTGTTCACCAATTGCCAAAAGGATTGAGAAAGTCGTTATACGTTAAAGATGAAGATTACAGGCTATCTTTCCTTTATGGTAATTACGTAACCTTGACAAACCTTTCAAATACAGACTTTGAAAAGATCATTAAACAGAAACTTTCCCCTCTTTATATCTCAGTACATACCACAGATGACAACGTAAGAGAGCATTTACTAGGCAAAAAAAATATTCCTTCGATTTTGGATATGCTGAAAAAATTTGCAGATGCCGGTATTACAATGCATACTCAGATCGTTCTCTGTCCCGGGATAAATGACGGGACTGTTCTGAAAAAGAGTATCGCTGATCTTAAAGAACTTTATCCTTATGTTGCGTCCCTTGCAATAGTACCTGTTGGCCTTACAAGACACAGAAGGGGATTACCGGTTTTAGAACCTGTAACAAAAGAATATGCGAGAAAATTTATCAATAAATGGCTGTCATTTATTGATAATACTGGAAATCATTTGGGTTTTCCTTTCATGTTTCTTGCTGATGAGTTTTTTATAAAGGCGGAATTGCCGTTTCCATTACTTGAAGCTTATGGTGATCTTCCTCAGATTGAAAATGGGGTAGGTATGGTTCCTCTGTTCGCCAAAGAAGCCTCTGAAGCGCTTTCGGCAGTAAAATCCCTATCTTCTTTGAATGTCACAGTTGTAACTGGAGTCTCGGCTTTCCCGTGGATATCAGATTTTGTGTCAAAAGTTTCCGAAAAATCCGGCGGTAATATTGTGACAGTACCAATTACAAACAGGCTCTTTGGAGAAGAGGTCACTGTTACGGGATTAATATCAGGCAGAGATATAATTGCAGCCTTACAAAATAAAAATATCGGAGATATTCTTTTAATACCTGATGTAATGTTAAAAGAATGGGATAGGATATTTTTAGACGATATAACAATAGATGATTTGAAAAACGCGCTTAACTGCTCTATTGATGTTTTTTCTGCCGATCCTTATGGGTTTGTTGAATGTCTGGAGAAAATTGATTGTAAATGAGGCTTAAATGCGTAAATCATTTTTCATATGCCTGTTGCTTGCGATAGTTACATTTGCGATTTATTATCGAGGCATTCATAACGGTTTTATTGTACTGGATGATTACGCGTATATAGTACGCAACCCCAATTTACCTGAAGGGTTTTCACTTTCTAATATCAAATGGGTGTTTACTTCATTCTACGCCTCGAACTGGCATCCCCTAACATGGCTATCTCTTATTTTAGATTACAGGCTTTATGGGCTTAATCCTGCAGGGTACCA
>WQYY01000046.1 GCA_009780995.1 Desulfuromonadales bacterium | reverse complement strand
GGCACCCCTCTATGGGAGGGGAATTTAACTCCACACTCCACTCTTCACACTCCACACTAAAAGAAGTATATGGCCAAAAGCCTGCGTCACGCTTACATAGGATATTTCCCCATATCCTCCGGGTTCAGTTTATCCAGTATATCCTTAAGCGTAGCAGGATCATTATCAGCAAAAGTAGCAAATTCCCGTTGGTCAATGAGAGCAGAACTCGCTAAAGCGCTTTCCGCGACATTGACAGGCATTTTGAACCTGACAGCAGCTAAAAGAGCCGTTACAATCTCCACATTAATCGAAAAAGAACCGCTGATTCCGTCAAAAATAATTCTTGATGAATAGCCTGTTTCAGCCACTCCATCAATAGTAATATCTGAAACCATCATATTTTTCGCTTCAAGAAGATAATCAAGAATATCCCTCTTCTCTCCCCTCCCTGGCAGACGGTTTGCTATCATCTCAACAGTAACAGCTATAACATCGTCAAGATTAAGCCATAAAGGAAAAGTTGTTTCAGTCTCTACCTCTTTAAAAAGAGCCAGGGGCTGAGTAGCATCTACAGAAAACCCTGCAAGGTTTAGTAACCGTCTTTGACTTTTACATTCAGTCATCTTATAACCTCTTAACTGACCAGTTCACCAAGGAGCGAATTCTGGTAGCCTCTTATAATTTTAACATCAACAAAATTCCCAACAAGTTCAGCAGAGCCAGGAAAATTTACAATCCTGTTCCCCGATGTTCTGCCTGAAATCTGTCCTGTTTTGCCGCCTGAACCTTCCACAAGAACCTTCTGTACACTCCCCTCCAGACTCATGTTGTGAGTTTTAGACAGTCCCCTTTGCAGTTCCAACAGGCGCTCAAGACGTTCTTGCTTCTCATCTTTAGGAACAGGATCAGGCATTTCAGCAGCTTTTGTTTCAGGTCTTGGGGAGTAAACAAAACAATATGAATCAGAATAACCAACCTCTTCCACAAGAGCAAGGGTTTCCTTAAAATCCTCCTCCGTCTCACCTGGAAACCCCACAATAATATCGCTTGTTACAGATATCCCTGGACGAGCTTTTTTTAGCTGCTCTATTTTCAAAAGATACTCTTCTCTGCTATACCCGCGGTTCATCATCGCTAAAACTCTGTTGCTTCCTGCCTGTACAGGGAGATGAATATGACTGCAGAGCTTTTTAACAGTAGAAAAGGAATTAACAAGCTCAGAAGATATATCTTTAGGGTGTGACGTTACAAACCTTATACGCTCTATATTGTCTATTTCAGCCACCTTAGTCAGAAGAGCCGGAAAATTTGCACTTCCTGCCCCCAAATTATATGAATTAACATTCTGCCCTAAAAGAATTACTTCCCGAACTCCTTTACTCGCAACACTCTTTATTTCAGCAAGGATATCTTCAGCTTGCCGGCTGGCCTCCCGCCCTCTTACATAAGGAACAATGCAGTATGAGCAGTAATTGTCGCAACCCTGCATAATTGTAACAAGATGGGAAACTCCTGTCGCCTGATACTCCTTAGGAAAAAGGTCAAAACGCATCTCATTATCAATAAAAGCGGTATCGGAAACTCTTTTACCAGCCTCAGCCTCCTTTACCATTTGAGGCAAAAGATGAATATTATGAGTCCCGCATACAAAGTTAAGATGAGGCGCCATTTTCAGAAGCTTTTCGCCCTCCTGCTGCGCAACACAACCTCCAACCCCTATAATCAAACCTGAATTTCTCTTAAGCTTCCCCTTTATTGTAGAAAGTATACTGTATATCTTCTCTTCCGCTTTAGACCTTACACTGCATGTATTAAGAATAAGAAGATCTGCCTCTTTCCAGTTATCTACATGGTGATAGCCTATTCCAGACAGCAGTTGAAGCATTCTCTCAGAATCGCTGACGTTCATCTGGCAGCCAAAGGTTTGAATATGTACTTTTTTATCTTTTCTCATAGGAATCAGGATACCTTCAAAACTTGTGAATATTAAGCAATTTTACCGCTTCCAGTCAACTACGTTTATATAGCAAACAGCTATTGCAAAACTATTTTTTTAATTGACACTTAATATAACCCGGTGTTATAAAAAGGACTTTCAAAATCTCTAATTTTTAAACTCAGTATAGACACAGATTTAATGGGGGAATTAGTTTTGGCTCATCACAAATCGGCAATAAAGAGAATCAGACAGACTAAAAAAAGAACTGAGAGAAACAAGCACCAACGTTCTACTCTTCGTACTTTTGTAAAGCGTGTAAGAGAAGCGGCAGAAAATAAAGATGCTAACGCGGCAAGAGAAGCCCTTGCGGCAGCTATCCCTGTCATTGATAAATCCGCTTCCAAAGGGATTATTCATAAAGCAAACGCGGCAAGAAACGTCTCAAGACTTACAAAGCTTGTAAATAGCCTCTCTTAATAGTTTTATACATATCATCTTAAAAAAAGAGCCGAAACTTAAGGCTCTTTTTTTATGGGCTGAGTCTATGAAGCGGCACTATACAAGCATTTTAGACTTATATAACTCAGAGATTACCTCCAATATTACCCTTTGTCCCTGTTTAAACCACCTTATCTACAACAATCATCTATTGATAATAGAGGTTAAATGCACTATATCTCTATTTAGAAAAGAAGTCGTATCTTTGTAAAAAATTTCAATATTATATTCAAATCGTCAAATATCCGCCAAAATCGCCCCAAGACTTACAAAGCTTGTAAATAGTCTTTTCTAATAGTTTTTATACTTTTACAAAAAAATGAAAAGTTGCGTATGTTTGTAGACTAAAAGCAAACCAGAGGACAGTATAGCAAAACAACTAAAAACAATACTGCATAATTTACACGACAAAATATGCAGTAAATACATTTGCTATCTTGAAATACTGCATATTTTTTGTATTTTTATAGGCAGAAAACAATGCATTTACAAGAATATAGGCAAATGATTAAAACTATATTGTCTGACCATAAATTAACTGCCTATTTTGGAGAATGTTCTTGAGAAAATAAGGGTTCTTTATCGCTTGTTCTTCAAGCAAATCAACAGGTCTTTGTAAAATATCCTGCAGAGCAAATTTCAGGTCAAAATAATTATCGGCATAGTCATCTATCGGCATCGGATTAAAAGACACGATAAAATCCACGTCGCTATCGGTATTAAACCTATCGGTTAGCACCGATCCGAAGATATACAGCGATTTTACATTTCTTTGGCGGCATAACTCCGACAAGACTTTTTTGTAATTTTTGATAGTCATCATAAACTCCTACCTTTCAACGCAAAATTATAATATTATGTAACAAATTATTGAAGTTTTAACTTTATCAAAACTCAAAAAATGAACATTCCTACATATACAATTAGCCCGAAAATCATTGATTTGGTCGCACGTATTTCTGAAAAACTTGGCGAAATACGTGGTTCTGGCGAATACAGCCGTAATTTGCGTTTGCGAAAAATCAATCGTTTGCGTTCCATTCAATCCTCTTTGGCTATCGAAAATAATACGCTGTCGTTGGGGCAAGTAACCGATATTATCGAGGGGAAAAGAGCCTTGGGATTACCCCACGAAATTCAAGAAGTCAAAAACGCGTATCAGGCTTACGAATATTTGTTTGAATACACCCCTTACAAAGTCAATGATTTCCTTAAAGCCCACAAATTCATGACCTCCACCTTGGTTAACGATGCAGGACATTTTCGGTCGCAAGGAGTTGGCGTTTACGCAGGTACACAACTTATTCACGCAGGTGCAACCTATCGATTTGTGCCACAATTAATAACTGATTTATTCGCTTGGGCAAAGAAAACAGACCTGCACCCACTAATAAAAAGTTCTATCGTTCATTTTGAAATTGAGTTTATTCACCCATTTATGGACGGTAATGGACGAATCGGGCGACTCTGGCAAACCTTGATCCTTTCCAAATGGAACGAACTTTTTGCATGGCTGCCCGTAGAAACAGTAGTTTACGAAAATCAACAAAAATACTACGATGCTTTGCAAACAGCAGAGAGAATAGCCAATTCGGAAATTTTTATTGAATTTATGCTGAATGCTATCTTGCAGGCATTGGAAGAATTACCAAATCGGAAAATTACCGATATATTTACCGATATAAATACCGATAAACTCTCAAAAACCGAATTGGAGTTTTTAGAACAAATTGCAGGTCACCTCGACAAAAACGGTGAAATAACCAACTATCGCGCTCAACTACTAACCAACAAATCAGATATTAGCGTAAAAAAATATTTCGCAAAATTTGTAGAAATAGGTTTACTGCAAGTTGAAGGGAAAAATAAGGGAAGAAAGTATACTATCCGCAGAGAATAATGCGTTTACAAAATTGTAAATAAAAGGTTCCACATATCATCATAAAAAAAGAGCCTTAAGGCTCTTTTTTTATGGAGCTGCTTTATCAAAAGCAATCAAATCTTTACTTATTTGCTAAAAACATTCTGATTTTCATTGACTACTGAACTAATCGCAGATACACAAAATATAAGGATAAAACCCACAACAGTGCTGATGAGGGCACTTCTTATACTTTCACACTTACAACCATATATGAACCAAAGTAGTGGAGTAATAGCTAATATACCACCATAGAACGAAATAATAGACCCGCCACTTGAAGCAACTCCTCGCAATACCAATGTCAAAAAGTTTCTCTTTTTAAATATGTTAAAGCAATCTGTTGCTATTATATACAAGAGACATATCAAGAAGACCCACCAATACACATTCAAAAGATTTGGATCAATAACATTTTTATATGATTCATCAATACAATGCTTTATATTTTTTAGCGATAATTGATATTGAAACATAGCCCAATAACGTAAACCAAGATAAATACATACAAGAATAAAAGAAACGATAACATTGACCCCAAAAGTAATTAATAGATTTCCTTTTTTGTTCTTAAAGAAATTGAACATTGTCGACCTCCCTACACAGAAAGTAATTTTACACATAACGTATCACAGTTTGAGTTTTTCATAACTATCTCCTTTTCTGTTTTTTTAAACAGGAAGGATACAAACCACCCCTAGAAGGAGTTTTCTTATCTCCTCTCCTGTGAGATTGGTTGGTTTCACTTAAGCTTAAAGAAATATTATCACAATAGTACCCTCTGAGCCCTTAATTATCTTAGGTTTATTTAGTTTTTTCTTGCTTTTTATTTTTTATTAAAGAGAATATGAGCCCAGATATTAAAGGATTTGCAACAAATCTAAGGAAAAGAGCCCATTATGAAAAGGCAAATCTATTATTTGGCGTTTTTTTGTTTTTTAGCATTTTGTGTTTTGGGGTGTGTACCTGATGGAGCAATTAGCCAACATGACCTTCCAAAAATACAACAAAAGTACTCCAATAGATTTGAACAAACTAGAATAGGAATGAACTTATCTGAATTTAAACAGGTATGGCCTGAAGCAGTTAAATCGGCTGAGAATCCTGAATTTGTAATCTATGAATTCCAAGAATCTACTCAATATTATACAGAAAATGATTATGAGTTCTCGGTTCACCATTGGAAACCATTAACAACACATGAGCATATTCTCGATATATTATTCTATTTTACGAATGATAAATTAGTAAAATATGAAACAAACAATGAACCAAAAATACTGCATAGAATTAATGATTGAATATAAATGACATATAACAGGACAGTAACAGCCAACACATTGTACATCATTATTTGATACAACTTAAATTAACGTTTAAAGCCTTTTCACAGATTATGTTTTTACATCTGAAAAGGCTTTTTCTCTTTTACCGGATTAATTCCAATTGTTCTCTCCATAATAACATATTGAATTGTAAATCTTGCAATGTAAGAAAATCGAATAAAATAGGGTAACGAATGAATGATAAAAAATTATATATTATTGGTAATGGTTTTGATTTGTATCATAAAATGAAAACAAGTTATTCAGATTTCAACGAATATATTGCCAAAAATAATGTTGAGTTAGAAAGTTTCTTTGGAAACTACTTTAACTTTGAAACTAATAAAAACTATCTGTGGGAGAATTTTGAATATGATTTAGGTACGTTCGATTGGGAAGTATTTTTTCAAGATAATGATAATATTTCCCCTCTTAGTGATAACGAGGATTTAGGAAAATACTATGAAGTTCATGATGATATTAATGAGCAACTTGAAAGCATAACGAAGGAAATTAGTGATGCTCTTTATAATTGGATTAGTAAAGCGGAAAAAGATTATTATCTTCAACTGCCTAAAATCAAATTGTTAACTATTAGCAAAAACGACTTATATTTATCATTTAATTATACTGATACTCTAAATAAAATGTATAAAATTCCTGATTTTAATGTTTTGCATATACATAAATGTATAAAAAAATCGCCTGATACTCTTATTTTTGGGCATAATCAAGATGTAGAGTTAGATCAAGATGATCCTGAGGCTTTTGCAGGCGGTCTTACATATGCAATAGATTCAGCAAAATTATTATATTCCACACTCAAAAAACCCACAGACGAAATTATTGAAGATAATATTGATTTTTTTGACAATCTATCAAGCATTTCTGAAATAATCGTACTTGGGCATTCTATGAATGAAATAGATTTACCTTATTACAAAAAAATACGCGGTGTTGTAGATGATTCAACTCTTTGGCGAGTAAGTTATTATTGGCCTGAAGAGGAAAATGCCCTCAAACAAATTTTAATATCAATCGGAATTGAAGAAAGTCATATTTATATGTTTAAGATGCAAAACTTATCAGATGAGAGCATATAATTTAGGGAACATTCCATAGATAGTATATTTAACCCTTCCTCAATTGCCTAATTGTACAAAGTTTGTAAAATTGTAAAATTATAAATTACTAGTAGGCTCATATATAACTGCAACTAATAGGAATTACTAGGCGAAAAATTATTGTCTAATCGTATAAAATTATACTGTTAGGTAGCTTTACATGACACCTCTTAAACTATCTGTTTGCATATCGAAAGAACCAGCATTTCAAGGAGTAACTGAGGCTTCCCCCCGCTTTTCATGGCAAAATCAACTTCATAGAGTTTTGAAAATACCTCGACAAACTCTTCCTGCCTGAATTTCCCGGCTTGTTCCATTACGCCGCTAAGAAAATACGGATTTATCTTTACTTGTTTACTGATAACGTCCTTTGAAGCCCCTTTATCCATGGCTTCCCTGACCATAGCCAGTTGCCTAAAATGCCTTGCAAGAGCTCCGATAAGGGGAAACAAAGCGTCTTTCTCCCGTAAAACCGTCTGAAGCCGCCGAATAGCTTTATCACTGTCACGATACCCAAGAGCGTTGGCAAACTCAAAAACTGAATCAACCTTTGTATCGGAAACCATCTGTTGCACATCTTCGACAGTTACCCGCTCTCTTGCACCAACAAAGGTCACGAGTTTATCCAGTTGAGTTACCAGCTCTCTGAGATTATTCCCCACATAATAAACAAGGAGTTCTGCAGCTGCAGAATCAATCCGTTTTTTCCGAGACTCGGCTTCTCTCCTTATAAATCCTGCCAGCTGCCCGTCATTAAGCCTTTTATACTCTACGAGAAGGTCTCTTTTTTTAAGTTCGCTGAAGAATTTACGGCGCTGATCGATTTTACCGGCCTGGAAAATAAGGCAACTGTCAGGGGAAGGATTTTCAATATATGGGAGAAGGTGCTCCAGAGCTGGAGCGGAAAGTTCATCAGCACGTTTTACAAGCACAACCCGTCTATCCGCGAACATTGGCAGGGTAACAGCGCTGTCAACAATCTCCTCTCCCTTGCATTCATTACCATAAAAAATTGAGAAGTTGAAATCCTTGAACTCTTCGGAAACGGCGACATCCAATAGCTGCTGAACACCTCGCTCGACAAGATACTCTTCATCTCCGTAAAGAAAATAAAGGGAGCCAAAGCTCCCCTGTTTTATGGATTTTTCAAGTTCATCAGGCTTCATAATGGCCTCATACTAGAACAAAGCGTTAAGCTTTAACACCAGGGCTTCCGCCATAGATTTACACAATGCTTCAAGAGCAGCGTCTTTCGCGTTGCGCTGAAGGGATAAATCCGCCATAGCGGGATATTCCTGAGTGAGAGTTTCTCTCCCTTTCCATGTACTTTTATGTGAGTTTTGATCTGAAAGCTCAGCCCGGACAGTCATGGTAACACGGTACATGGCTGCCGTATCCTGGGCAGAATAGGCAACAGCATCAATAGTAATATTCTCTATCTCTCCGGATAGCTTCATATCAGCTTTACCATCATTAACAATATCAGCATTTCTTCTGGCAAGCTCGCTTACAAGGCTCTGCCTTAAAAAGGCCTCTACATTTGCCTGGTAGGTTCTGTTAGCAAACATGTCAACCGCAACTGTTTTGCCGTCAACAGGGTTATTAACAACTCCGCCCAGCTTGTATCCGCAGCCGGCCAACATAAAGAGTAAAAGTACAAGAAAACATTTTTTCATCTTTAGCCTCTGTTTCAGACAACTATATTAAGGAGTTTTCCGGGAACATAAATGACTTTCTTTGGAGTCTTACCATCTACTGCCCCTTGAATTTTCTCATCGCCGAAAGCAGCGTTCTTTACATCTTCCTCACCCGCGTCCGCTGCAACAACTACTTTTCCCCTCAGTTTCCCGTTCACCTGAACAACTACAATCAGCTCTTCATCTACGGTAGCGGAAGAATCCCACTTAGGCCAACCGGCCTTTTCAATACCGCCGCCATGCCCCAGCTCTTCCCATAACTCTTCACTGAAATGAGGAACAAACGGGTAGAGCATAAGAAGAATGGATTCCAGAGCCTCTTTCAAAACTGCTCTATTTTCCGGCCTGTTTTTAGCTGCAAATAACTGCACAGAGTTCATAAGTTCCATTATTGCGGCTATGGCGGTGTTAAAATGAAATCTACTGTCAATATCCTCGGTAACTTTCTTTATGGTTTTATGCACCTGCCTTCTGAGAATTTTCCCCTCTTCTGTAATAGCAGATGTATCAAGTTTCTCACCTGTTTTCATAAATCGCAAAGATTCGTAAACCAGCTTCCAGAAACGGTTAAGAAAACGAGAACTCCCTTCTACTCCCTGGTCATTCCAATCAAGGTCTTTTTCAGGGGGAGCGGCAAACAGAGAGAAAAGGCGGGCTGTATCAGCCCCGTATTTATCAATAAGGAAGTTAGGGTCAACAACATTCCCCTTTGACTTGCTCATTTTTGAGCCGTCTTTTATAACCATTCCCTGGGTAAGGAGATTTGTAAAAGGTTCGTCAACATCAACATAACCAAGGTCCCTGAGTACCTTTGTGAAAAAACGGGCATATAAAAGGTGCATTACCGCATGTTCAATCCCGCCTATATACTGATCAACCGACATCCAATACTGAACACGCTTTTTATCAAGGGGAGCGTCCGTATAATCCGGAGAGCAGTACCTCATAAAATACCATGAAGACTCTACAAAAGTATCCATAGTGTCTGTCTCGCGCCTTGCGGGAGAGTTACAGAGCGGGCAGGTCACATTCACAAAACTTTCAACCTTGGCAAGAGGGCTGCCACCTTCGCCTGTAAACTCAACATCCATAGGAAGAAGAACAGGAAGGTCCTTTTCAGGCACAGGCACAGCTCCGCACTTCTCGCAATAAATTATGGGAATAGGATCGCCCCAATAACGCTGCCGCGATATACCCCAGTCACGAAGCCTGTAATTTATGGTTTTCTTACCTTTGCCGTTTTTCTGAAGCCAGTCCGCTATCTTCTCTTTGGCAAGAGTGCTCTCTAATCCGTCAAACTCTCCTGAATTAACAAGAACTCCAGGCTCCGTATAAGCTTCTTTCATAAAGGCGGAATCAAGAGCTTTTCCTTCAGGTTGTATAACAACAGTAAGGGAAAGATTATATTTCTTTGCGAACTCAAAATCCCTCTGGTCATGGGTAGGAACTGCCATTACAGCTCCTGTGCCGTAATCCATAAGAACAAAGTTTGCCAGATAAACAGGAATTTTAAGCCCGGTCGCAGGGTTTATTGCATACGATCCTGTAAAAACACCCTCTTTTTCAAAATCGTCAGCAGTTCTTCTGGCTTTATCAGTACTCTTTACTTTTTTTATAAACTCATCAACATTTTTACAGTTCTCATCTGTTACAAGAGTCGTGGCAAGGGGGTGCTCAGCGGCAAGAGACATGAAAGTCGCGCCAAAAACCGTATCCTGACGGGTTGTAAAAACTTTTATTGCCCCATTGCCCTTTTCGAGTGGAAAATCAATTTCACAGCCGTAACTTTTACCAATCCAGTTACGCTGCATTACCATAACCCGCTCAGGCCAGCCGGGAAGCTTTTCTGTATACTCCAACAGTTCATCAGCGTATTCTGTTATCTTAAAAAACCACTGTTCAAGCTCTTTTTGCTCGACAACAGAATCGCAGCGCCAGCAGCAGCCCTCTTCAACCTGCTCATTGGCAAGAACGGTCTCGCAGGAAGGGCACCAGTTCACAAAAGAGCTCTTTTTATAGGCAAGCCCTTTTTTATACATCTCAATAAAAATCCGCTGTTCCCACTTATAGTAAGAAACATCGCAAGTAGCCAGCTCACGGTCCCAATCATAGGAGAACCCCATTCTTTTAAGCTGTCCCCTCATATAGTCAATATTCTCTTTTGTCCATTTAGCAGGGTGAGTTTTATGCTGTATAGCGGCGTTTTCCGCAGGCATACCAAAAGCGTCCCACCCCATTGGGTGAAGAACATTAAAGCCCTGCATTCTTTTAAAACGGCCTATTACATCTCCGATGGAGTAGTTACGCACATGCCCCATATGTATCCGGCCTGAAGGATAAGGAAACATCTCAAGCAGATAGTATTTCTTAAGAGAAGGGTCTTCTGACACTTTAAAACTCTTCTCTTTATCCCATTTCGTTTGCCATTTATTTTCGATGTTTTTAGGCGAATACTTCTCTTCCAACTTGTAACCTCCTTCTATATAACCTCGGCTTTTGGCTATTTGCTGCGTTACCGACCTCGCGTTATTCCCCGACTTGCGAGGGGTGCCCGTAGGGCGAGATGGTTATTAACCGTCCGTATTATCGGGCGCACACAGTGCGCCCCTACATTAAATTATTGCCTAATTCTCTTTAATTTGCATAATTAGGCAATTATTTTTTGTGCGATTATTCCTGTTAGCTGAGGTAATACCTAAGCTGATAGATTAATTGTTATTTAATATTTTTTTGTAAATCATATAATTAGGCAATAAACCATTTCGCCTAATGGCAAAGGGCTTTAAGCCATAGGCCATGCCATTGTAGGGGGCGCACACCGGGCACCCCGAAAAAAGCGCAGTACGAAGGCTTAACTCCACACTCCACTCTTCACACTCCACACTATTTTACGCAGCATATGACCAAAAGCCGAAGTCATTTCCCCCTTCTATCCCGCCCCCTGAACATAAGCCTAATCGGCGTTCCTGTAAAACCAAAAGCCTCCCGTATCTTGTTTGTAAGATAACGCTCATATGAAAAATGGATCCCTTCAGGCTGGTTTGTAAATATAACAAATGATGGCGGTTTTGTCCCTACCTGAGTTGCATAGTAGAACTTAACCCTTCTCCCGCTGGAAAGCGGCGCATGGTGAGAGTCCACAGCCTCTTTAAAAACCCTGTTCAGATCTGAAGTTGAAATACGCTTTGCATACTGTTCCATAAGCTTTTCAACTTCAACCATTATATTACCTGTACGCTGCCCGGTTTTAGCGGATATAAAAACAATAGGGGCAAAAGAGAGATACTTAAACTGCATCCTTATCTCTTCAACAAACTTTCCTACAGTTGCGTTATTTTTTTCAATAGAATCCCATTTATTTACCACAAAGAGGCATGAACGGCCTGCCTCATAAGCATATCCCGCTATTTTTGTGTCCTGCTCTGTAATCCCCTGTTCCGCGTCAATAACAATCAGCGCCACATCAGCCCTCTCAAGACTTCTGAGGGCATCAACAACACTATATGTTTCTATTTTGAGGCTTACTCTCCCTTTACGCCGTATTCCCGCTGTATCTATAAGCATGTACCGCTTCCTGTTACAGTTGAAATAGGTATCAATAGAATCTCTTGTAGTACCTGCCACAGGATTCGCAACGCTTCTTTCAAAACCAAGGAGCTTATTAACAAGGGTTGATTTCCCTACATTCGGCCGGCCAACAACAGCAATTTTTGTAACGTCTTCATCTTTCTCAGAAGAGGCATTTAATGGAAAAGCAGCTATTACCTCATCCATCAGCTCTCCCACACCGCGGTTATGAGCTGCTGAAATGGTAAATATCCTCTCTACGCCAAGAGCATAAAACTCACTGGAGAGGTTCTCAAGCTTATCTCCGTCAACTTTATTAACAACAAAAAAAACCGGTTTATCAACTCTCCTTATCATATTCGCGACTTCACGGTCTGCAACAGTAAGACCATCGCGGCCATCCATAAGGAAGATAATAATATCAGCCTCTTCCATAGCCAACTGAGATTGCTGCCGCATCTGCTGCAAAAGCATATCCTGGCTTGCAGGTTCAAACCCACCTGTATCAATAAGGGTAAATTGGAGATCGAAACGGTCAACATTCCCATAGTTACGGTCTCTGGTAACCCCTGGGATATCGTCAACAATAGCTTTTCTTGTACCCATAAGGCGGTTAAATAGAGTTGACTTCCCTACATTAGGCCGCCCAACAATAGCAACTACAGGTCTCATCAGTAACCATACTCCCTTAATCTCTGCGGATTGTCACTCCAATTGGGTGTAACCTTTACAAACAGCTTTAAAAAGACCTTTGCGGCAAGAAATTCCTCAATATCCTTCCTTGCAGCACTCCCTATCCTCTTAAGCATCTCTCCGCCTTTCCCTATTACAATCCCTTTTTGGGAGGCCCTTTCAAGGATTATCACAGCATTAATAGAGATAAGTCCGTCTTCCCGCTCTTTGAAACTCTCTATCATAACCGCGGTGGAATATGGTATTTCATCTCTGGTTAATCGGAACACCTTTTCACGGATCATCTCAGCCACAACAAACCGCTCCGGCAAATCTGTAAGGATATCATCAGGGAAATAGGCAGGCCCTTCCGGCAGATAGTCAAGGGCAAGCTTCACAAGACTATCTACTCCATCTGCTGTAACAGCTGAAACAGGAACTACCTCTTTAAAAGGATAAATTCCCGAATAACTCTCCATCTGCTCAAGTAAAGCCTTTTTCTCTATAAGGTCAACCTTGTTGATTACAAGGATCACGGGAATTTTCAGCTCTTTCAGGACATCAAGGATAAACTCTTTTTGTGATGCCGGAGATTTAACGGAGTCCACAAGCAAAAAGATGATATCAACCCCTTTAATGGCATCAAAAGCCGTTTCTACAAGTGTTTTATTAAGCCTTGAGGTAGCGGAGTGGACTCCTGGCGTATCAACAAAAATTATCTGGGCATCAGGAAGGTTGTATATCCCCTGAATACGGTTTCTCGTGGTTTGCGGTTTATCTGATGTAATTACAAGTTTTTCACCGATTATTGAATTAAGCAGCGTAGATTTACCTACATTAGGTTTCCCCGCTATAGCAATAAAGCCTGAACTAAATTTCTTATCAGTCAAACCGGCTTCCTTTTCCAACCACTAAATATCACTCTGTAAACCCTGCAAAATATTCCATTATTACAAAAACTCCGTAAATGAGCATAAAAGTGCCCAGTACCACAGTAATTGAAAGAACTCCCACTAAAGGGTTAGCAATAATAAACATACCAAAAAGTATGCTTAAAAATCCGAAAACAAAGGACCAGCCCCATTTAGGGAAACCCACTGCTTTGAGCTTAAATGCAGCCGCAACCCGTAAAACTCCAACAAATATAATCCATAAAGCCAATATTATAGGCAAAGTTACTATTGTTAGCCTAAGATGCGTTATAAGCACAATACCAAGAATCAGGTCAATCAGACCATTTGCCAGCAGCCAGCCGGAAGACCAGCCTGCAAAAAATGTTGCAATATAACCGATACCACTCACTATAAATATAATCCCAAGATAAAGCGCCAAAGCCACTATAACTGCCAGAGGCTCTACCCACATATAAATACCTGCCACACACATCAGAATACCTACAATAAGTAACCATACGCCCGGCTTTTTCTTTTTATCATAATCCATGATAAACGCCTCCTTGCAGTTATTTACTAAACTCTTAATTATTAAAACTTACCATATGACTGTTATTAAGGCAATTGCTCTTGGTTTTTTATGATGTAATCATTTCTGGAAGGGAGCCTACATATGTCATATCTCTTAATAAATCACCTTTGATTTTTACGCTTTTTAGCCGGATTACAATTTCTGAAGCCTTTAAAGAGGTATCAGAATATACTT
>WQYY01000045.1 GCA_009780995.1 Desulfuromonadales bacterium | reverse complement strand
GCTCCATTTTTACAAGTTCCAAACTAGGATTAACTTTTGGGAAATGCATTAAATCCTTCATCAGCGAATATCTACCTGCTGCTTCCACTTGCTTTGTGGTGGAGAATTTCAATTTCTTTATGAGAACATCTAACAAATCTTCAGGCATTTTTTTGTTATAAAATAAACTAACGGGACGCCCATGTTCCCGTTTGATTAAACTTTGCCTGATTTTTTCTACAAAACTTTTCGATACGTCATCGTCGATATTAAGATCGGCATCACGCGTAATTTTGAAACTGTGAGCAGAAATTTTGTCATGTTTGAACATAAAAAATATATCATTGAGATGTAGACGAATAATATCTTCAATAAAGATAATTTCGATTTTGTCTTTTTCGGAAGGCAATACAACAAAACGAGGAGATGAATCATTGACCGGTACTTGGATGATTGCATAATGGATGCTATTAGTGGAATTGTATTCCATTTTTACTCCCATATATACATATTCGTCAGGCAAAAATGGAATTTTGACTCTTCGGTGCAGCATCAAAGGAACTAAATTAACGCTAACGACTGATGTAAAATAATCAAAGCAAAACTTCTTTTGTTCGGACGATAATTTTTCTTCGTTGACTATATAAATTCCCTGCCGTTCCATTTCGGACAGGATATTCGAATAGGTCTTCCAAAATACGGTATTATCCTTATTTATTCTTTCATATATTTGAGGCAATAATTCTTGCGGCGTAAAATCTCCCGTTAGGAGTTCTACGTTTTTTTTCATTTCGGACAGGCTAAGAAGATGCGCCAAATTTACTTTGATAAACTCGTCCTGGTTATTTGAAAAAATACCTAGGAAACGTAAACGCTGTATCAGCGGAACAGTTTCATCTTGAGCTTCTTGCAAAACTCGTTCGTTAAAGAGTAACCAACTCAATTCTCTGTTGTTAATTTTTTTCATATTCAATTTTACCTCCTGGGGTATCAACCGGGGACAGAATGTAAAACTACTTAACTATGCCGCTGCCCTTGGCGCAAATGTAAATCCTTTTTTTTGATAACGCAGGTTGCCCTTATATCCGCACCTGTCAGACTCCTGCCGGAAGTTTGTCAATCATAATCTTTCGGTGGTTAATCTTTTCGCCGTCAACAATAAACTTGCCGTCGCCCACAGCGTGGAAAAAACGGGGAGTTTTGCATTTTTCGTCAATCCACGCTTTAACGGCATCCAAAACAAAAATGCCATGCTCTTTTATATGGTCAACAATGCGGCACTCAATGTTGGCATAACACTCCTCAATAAGAGGAGCTTTGACCAATGTTGCTTCAACCGGAGTGAGCTTGAATTTTTTAAACTTGTCTACTTCTGCGCCAGAACAGGAACCAATCTGTACCGTTTTTCTTGCCAGTTCAACGGTTGGTATAGCAATCACACACTCAAGGTTTTTCATCAACGCTTCATAAGAAAAATTCCACGATCCGGTCATAAATGCAAATCGTGGTGTGAAATCAAGAACCATCGTCCATGACAAAGTCATAACGTTCAGTCCTTTTTTGCCGGCAGTAGTTACCATAACCACCGGACCCGGCTCCAGTAAAGTAAATGCTTTTTCTAAAGGGAATTCTTTCATTTTTGATAATGTATTATTTTATTATTTTTTTGGGCTGCTTCCGTGCAGATTTCCCGGAATTTCGTAAATAATTTTGGAAACAGCGGATAGAATCATTTTCACGGCGACATATGTTATGTGGTGATAATATCAAAAGCAAATTTGATGTCAAATTAATAGATTGAGCGTTTATATACTGCTCCTGAAATGCTGTTATAGATGATTTTGCCATCTATCCCTTTACCTTTTGGTAATATTTGAAGTAATATTCTCTGACTTTTACGATTAGCCGAATAAAGGAGTTCTTGAGTGTCTATATCCGGTATAAAAGGTTTTAACGATATTCTGCCTGGCGATGTGGAGAAGTGGCACTTTATTGAGACCGTTGCAAGGCAGGTTTTCCAGTGTAACGGCTTTAGCGAGATACGCCTCCCGATTCTTGAAAAGACAGAGCTTTTTTCCCGTTCTATTGGCGATACTACTGATATCGTTGAAAAAGAGATGTACAGTTTTACAGATAAGGGTGAAAACAGAGTTACAATGAGGCCTGAAGGGACGGCTTCGGTTATACGCGCTTTTATTGAACATAAGCTCTATGCCCTTGATTCAGTTAATAAACTTTACTATATGGGGCCCATGTTTCGCTATGAACGGCCGCAAAAGGGGCGCTATCGCCAGTTCCATCAGATTGGCGCAGAGGTTTTAGGGGTTAGTGATCCTAAGATTGACGCCCAGCTTCTGACGATGGTAAAGAGTTTTTTTGATGAGCTTGGTATAACTGAGCCTAAACTGGAGATAAATTCTCTTGGCTGTTCTAAGTGCCGCCCTGCTTACCGTGAGGTTTTGAAAGATTTTCTCCGAGAGAAACTACCGCTTCTCTGCGAGGATTGTAACAGGAGGTTTGAGACAAATCCTTTAAGGGCGCTGGATTGTAAAATTCCTGGTTGTAAAGAGGCCACAGCCAACGCTCCTGCTATGGTAGAACATCTCTGCTTAGAGTGTGAAGAGCATTTTACTGCTGTACAGGGGTATCTACAAGTTGCTGGAACATCATATTCCATAAACAGTAAGATGGTCAGAGGGTTGGATTACTATACCCGCACTACTTTTGAGCTGGTTACAGGGCTTCTCGGAGCCCAGAGTGCCGTTGCTGCCGGTGGCAGGTATGATGGTCTTGTGTCTGAACTTGGCGGACCTGAGCTTCCCGGTATTGGTTTTGCCATGGGGGTTGAGCGGGTTGCTCTGCTCCTTTCAGAGAGAGAGTTTAAGAGGAGTTGTGACCTCTTTATTGTTACCCATGGTGAAAAGGCTCAGGAAAAGGCTTTTGCCCTTATGTGCCAACTTCAGACTAAAGGAGTTTCTGTTGAGCTTGATTATGAGAGTAAAAGCCTGAAAAGCCAGATGCGCAGGGCAGATAAACTTTCAGCCAGGTTTACCCTGATTATTGGCGAAGAGGAGCTTGAAAAGGGGAAGGGACAGCTTAAGAGTATGGCTAATGGCGAACAGCAAGAGGTTATTCTTGATGTTGAGGCTATAAAGAGCTTATTAGCTTGAACTGAAGAGGCGTTATATGAAAAGCTTCCGTAAGGAATTATGGTTTGAGACAGATAAGCGCCGGGATTTTATTAATATTACACCTGATGTTGAGGATTGCCTTAAGGAGAGCGGTATAAAGGAAGGGCTTTTACTCTGTAATCCTATGCATATTACCTCTTCTATTTTTATAAATGATGATGAGTCGGGGCTCCATAAAGATTTTGAACTTTGGCTTGAAAAGCTTGCTCCTGAAAAGCCTTATTCACAATATAATCATAATGGATATGAGGATAATGCTGACGCCCACCTTAAGCGCACTGTGATGGGGCGTGAAGTGGTTGTTGCCGTTACGGGCGGCAAGCTTGATTTTGGCAGATGGGAGCAGATTTTTTACGGTGAGTTTGATGGTAAGCGTAAGAAGAGGGTGCTTGTTAAGATTATCGGCGAATAAGCTTAGTGAACATTTGCCGGTGGATTTGCTCTTGATGGTTTTTTAAGTAAAAGAAGCAATGGCATTATAACTATAAAAGATACTCCTACTATCCAGAATATGCGGTTATACGATAACATTGCCGCTTGCTTTTGTATGTTTCCATAAATCATTCCCAGAGCCTTGTTTTCTGCTGTTACAGGGTCTATTCCTCTGATAATCATAGCCTGTTTTAGTGCCTGAAGTGTTTTGTGAAACACTGGATTATAGTCGTTTGCATGGGCAACAAGCTGAGTCTGGTAAAACTGGGTATTTCTTGTAACCATTGTACTGGATATGGCGATTCCCACACTTCCGCCCATGTTTCTCAAAAGGTTGTACATTCCTGTAGCATTTGCCATTTCTTCATTTGGGATTTCGGCGAAAGCTGTTGTTGTCAGCGGGACAAAGGTCATTGCCAGGCCTAATCCAAGAATAATCCTTGGCCAGGCAAAGTCAAAGTATGCTGCGTCCAGAGAGACTTTCTGCATCAGGAACATTGAAAGAGAAGCTATTGAGATGCCGCAAAATATTAACTTTCGGCTGTCGTATTTCTGTAAGGCAGCTCCTACAAAAGGCATTGCTACGAGGTTAGCCACTCCTCCCGGAGCAAGTACCAGCCCTGCCATTGTAGCATCGTAGCCCATAATTGTCTGCAGCAGCATTGGAATAAGCGTTATTGAACTGTAAAGGCAAAAGCCGAGCACAAATATTATCAGGGTCCCTACCGAAAAGGAGGGGTTTTTAAAGAGTCTTAGATTGACAATTGGATGTTTATTACGGAGTTCTGTGTAGATAAGCAGTATTATTGAAATGGCGGATATTATGGAAAATCCTATTATAAAAGATGAACTAAACCAGTCATCTCGCTGCCCTTTGTCAAGAACTATCTGCAGCGATCCAAGACCTACAGTAAGGAGTAAAAGTCCTATATAATCTATGGTCGCATCTTTTTTATGTTTCATGTAAGGGGGATCAAATATAAAAGTATATGCCATTATTATTGCTATTATTCCTATTGGGATATTTATGTAGAATATCCATCTCCAGTTTGTATTATCAGTTATCCAGCCTCCAAGAGCAGGGCCTATTATAGGGCCGAACATAACCCCTATGCCGAATATGGCCATTGCCATTCCACGCTCGCTTGGAGGAAAGGTTTCCATCATTACTGATTGACTTGTAGGAACAAGAGCGCCGCCTGCTGCCCCCTGAACTACGCGGAAGAATATCAGTGCTGCAAGACTTGGCGCCATTCCGCAAAAGAATGATGCCATAGTGAAGATGACTATACAGGTCATTAGAAACCTTTTTCTGCCGAAGGTTCTTGATAACCAGCCTGTCATAGGAAGGACTACAGCATTACTTACCAGATACGATGTCAGTACCCAGGTTACTTCATCTGCGCCGGCATTAAGGCTCCCCTGTATATGAGGTAGGGCTACATTGGCTACAGCCGTGTCGATAATCTCCATGATGGTAGGTAACATTACGCTTATGGCGATTATCCATTTATTTACATGTTTTACAGGACGTGACATCTGTTTTAACGGGTTTCTTTTCTAAAAGGGATCATCTCTTTAACAATATTAAAGAAAGATTCTCCTGTATGAATTGTAGGTTCAACACTCATTCCTATCCGTAAAACATGCTTTGGATCACTGCTTCGATCTATATCTATTTTTACAGGTATTCTCTGAACGACTTTTACATAATTCCCAGTGGCATTTTCAGGAGGGAGAAGGGAAAACGCTGCTCCTGTTCCTGCCATTATGCTGTTTACTGTACCCCTGAATTTTTTTCCGCCATATGTGTCAACGGTAAATACAACCTTTTGGCCGGCTCTTACATGGGTTAGCTGGCTCTCTTTGTAATTTGCCGTTATCCATATGTCGTTTAGGGGTACTATTGCCAGTGCAGATTGCCCGGGCTGTATGTAATTACCGACTTCTACGGTTCTGCGGGTTACATAACCGTCAGTTGGGGCAAATACTCTGGTATATGAAAGGTTAAGTTTTGCTGTTTCCAGCTCTGCTTGTCTCTGCGCAACTTTAGCATCTTTTCCCCCAGGTGCGGAAAGGCCTGCTTCAGCAGAGGCGCGGCGATAATTCTCTTCTTTGGCTTCTACCTCTGTTCTCGCCACTCTTTCGGCAGTCTGGATTTTTTCAAACTGCTCTTTTGGGATTACTTCCCTGGCGAATAATGCCTTACCTCTGGCAAGGTCACTTTCTGCCTGTGTAAGCTGTGCTCTGCTCTGATTTAGCTCTGCCCTGCTTTGGTCGACTTTTGCCAAATCACTTGAGTTATCATTTGCGGCTACATTCAAAGCTGCTGTTGCCTCGGCAACTTTTGCATGGTAATCCGCAGGGTCAATCTCGAATAGCAGATCCCCTTTATGTACAAATTGATTGTCTGTAATAGCCAGATTCTTTACTATTCCTGATACTTTAGGGGCAATATCGTGTATATTGCCATCTATAAAAGCATCGTCTGTCGATATAAATGATTTGTCCCTAAGCCACCAGAGGGTGGTTATCAATACACCGGCTATAATTATAATAAAGAGGATTAATTTGGCTTTTTCACGTTTTTTTCCGGATTTTCCAGGCTCAGCTTCAGGTGCGGAAGTTTCTTCATTCATTTCTTTATTTTCCAGCTCTTTAACATTTTCTTCTTCTGACACTATTTACTCCTTTATAAAAAACTTCGCTGTTTTATGTAAACTATAATGGCGGGTTTCGCTTATGCTTTACCCACCCTACGTATTCTATGGGCTTGAAAAGCCAAATCTTCATAACCGTGGGTCAACGACCTGCGGAAACGAAATAAATAAAATATCTGCCTGAAAGGCAGGACTGATTTTCTTTGCTATTCTGGGAAGCAACAAGTCCTGCCTTTCAGGCAGGAGTATGATTCTGTTGTTCAGCCCCGGGTCGTTGCCCCGGGGTTATTAAAATCAAGCCCTAACGGGCTAAAAACAAAAAAGCTGGAAAAGGATTTCTAAAGCTCTCCCAATGCTCGTTTAATTCTTGCTATGGCTACGCGATAATCAAAGAGAGCCTGATAATAGTCGGTTCTTGCCTGGCTTAAAAGTGTTTGTGCATCTATGACATCAGTTGCAGTACCTACCTGGGCTTTATATCTGTCACTGTTTATCCTGAGGTTTTCCTCTCCTTGTTCTATCGCTGTTTTAGTTACTTTTATTCTTTCTCGGGCTACAGTAAGATCATTTTTAGCGGTTTCCAGTTCGAGTTTTACTGAATCCTGCAGATCTCTTAGCCTTTCCTGTTCTCTGTAAAGCTCTTCTACAGCCTGTCTATGCCTTGCTATTGTTGCATTACCTTCAAAGATATTCATTTTAAAACCAACAGTTGCGCCCATTATTGCCTGTTCTGTGACTTTACTATTCTGAACATAGTCCAAACCGAGCTGGACATAGAACTCAGGGTAAAAACCTGAACTGGCTTCTTTTACTGCTGCTTCACCAGCTCTAATCCTTGCTCTCTGACTAAGGATCTCTTGGCGATTTTCAAGGAGATTATTTTCTGTATCTTTCGTATCTAAAGGGAGGATTTCTTCTTCTATGAGGTCAGCCCTGTATGTAAGGGGCTGTCCGGTGAGATAATTAAGTGATAGCCAACTATTTTGCAGGTTGTTTTCGGCGGAAAGCTCTTTCTGACGGCTACCTGCAAGATTTACTTCTGCCTGTAAAAGGTCGTTACGGGTAGTTACACCCTCTTCAAACAGGGTTTTTGCAACTCCCATATGCTGTTCACGCTGTTTTACCTCATCCTGTGCCATTGTCAGGAGCTCTTCATTTTGCATTATGCCATAGTAGTTTTTTACTACTTGTAGGAATACATCCTGCTCAGACGCTTTATAACTGTTTCTGGCCGCCTCTATATGGTTCAATGCCTGCTCTTTTCTGCTAGCTGTTCTGCCAAAGTCATAAATGGTCTGTGTTATATCCAGGGAGGCTGAAGCAAAATTAGGATCCTGTTCTGCTATATTCATACCTTCAAATTCCATGCCTTGGGGTTTAAGTTGAGAAGTATATCCGCCTTGAGCATTAACTTGAGGGAAGTATCCGCTTTTTGCCAGTTTTTCCTCCAGTTTGACAGCATCCAGGTCTTTGGCGTTGGTCCTGAGGGTAGGGTTTTCTGTTCTCGCGCGTTGCAGGCATTCAGAAAGAGAGAGCTTTTCTGACCATGCTGATAATGGTGAACCAATGCAGATTGCAAAGAGTATAGCCAGAATGAGATTTATATGGAGTTTTCTTGACATAGTGCTTAACCTTAGAATCGTAATTTATCTAATAAATTTTTCAATATATCTATTTCTTCGCCAGATAACGAGGATAAAAATCGCTCTTCTGCTTTTTGGGATAATGGAAGCAGCTCTTGTCTGAGACGTTCTCCTTTTTCCGTTAAAGAGATTGAATAAGCCCGCCTGTCCCCGGATCTGGGTGTGCGGAGAAGTAATCCGGCGTTTTCCATTCTGTCAATTAATCCACCAATTGTTGTACGGTCAATTTGACTACGGCAGGAAAGTTCTACCTGGGTAAGTCCGTCTTCTTCCCATAAAAACCTCAGAAGACCGAATTGTTGAGGAGTTATGTCATATCCTGAAAACTCTTCTTTAAATATTGAACATAAACGCTGATAGTTTTTTGCCAGCAAGAATCCGATATGTTTTAAAACTGTTTCATTACTATCCATAACTAATAAATAATATGCTGATAATCAGTATGCTGTCAATTAATTATTTAATATGACGCAGGCTTTTGGTCATACTTGAAATAGTGTGGAGTTTGGAGTGTGAAGAGTGGAGTTAATTACAATTTCACACTTACCTATGAGCCAAAATCCTGTGTCATTAAGTTTGTAAAAGACTATCAAACTAGGCGTATCAGGCCTTACATGTTTTGCCACCCTCATTAAGAAACGAGGACCGGCTTACCGCGATATTACTACCAAGAAACAGGTTTACATTACAATTGGAATAGGTATTATAAGAAACTAAAGTTGTGCCTGACAGGCCGCTAAATATGCAGCCATACATTATAAGATGAAATGTACGAATTTACAGATGAACCAAAAGGAGGTTGTTTCATGGTGTACTGGAAGTGGTTTATAATCGGGATTATCCTTATTATCCTTGAACTTATACTCCCGTCATTTGTACTAATCTGGTTTGGTATTGCCGCTATTTTAACAGGCATCGTAGCCTTATTTGTGGACTCTACTCCTGTTCTTCTGCTTGTATTCTCCTTTTTCTCCATTATTTCATTCTCAATAGGGTGGTTTAAATTTATAAAACCGTCAAAACTCAAAAGTCAGACAGGCCAGGGAAAAGAATCCATTATAGGAGAAGCCGGAATAGTTATATCTGTAGAGAAGCAGGACTTTATAACAGGCCGGGTACGCTTTCAGATACCTGTACTTGGGGATGAAACCTGGGATTTTATCTCAGAAGATGATGTTCATATAGGGGACAGAGTAGTAATCTCTGACATAGCGGGTTCAAAGCTGAAAATAAAAAAACCGTAACAAAGGAGCCACATTATGTTTTTAGGATTAGCAGGAGTAATAGCCGTATTAATTGTTGTCACTCTTATGGCAGGGGTAAAAATTGTCCCCCAAGGATACGAATATGTCGTACAACGACTTGGGCGATACCACCTTACGCTAAAGCCGGGGCTTACTGTAATAATCCCATACATAGATTCAATAGCATATCGCGTACTCACAAAAGATGAACCTTTGGATATAGCTGCACAAGAAGCCATTACAAGAGATAATGCTGTAATAGTCTGTAATGCCATTGCCTTTATAAAAGTAGTTGATCCACAAAAAGCTGTATATGGCATATCCGATTACAAATATGGGGTAAGAAACCTTGTTATGACCACCCTTAGGGCAATAATAGGCTCTATGCAGCTTAATGAAGCCCTTTCTTCAAGAGATAAAATAAAGACTGTCCTTAAAGATCAGATAAGTGATGACGTTACAGACTGGGGGCTTGTAATTAAATCAGTTGAAATACAGGATATCCGCCCTTCTGCAACCATGCAGGAAGCTATGGAGAAACAGGCAGGAGCCGAAAGATTTAAACAGGCTGCAATACTTGAAGCAGAAGGTAAAAAAGAGGCAATGATCCGTGAAGCTGAAGGTAAACTTGAAGCTGCTAAAAAAGAGGCCGAAGGACAGATCGTTCTTGCAGAAGCTTCTTCAAAGGCAATTCAAGAAATATCAGGAGCTGTTGGTTCTCAGGAGCTCCCAGCAATGTTTCTTTTAGGAGACAGGTATATTGAAAGCTTAAAGAAATTGGCTGCATCCAATAACACAAAAACAATGATCTACCCTGCCGACTTGCTACATGCAGTAAAAGGATTGATAGGAAAACAGAGCTAAAGATACAGCCAATACGTAGGGGCGCACATTGTGCGCCCGACTGGGTACGAAAAGCAGAAGCCGCAAATTTATTGCCTAATCCTCTTACTGTTTATACGATTAGGCAATCACATCTTAACCATTTTATCTATGATGTAATTTCTGTCAGCTGAGGTAAAACCTCAGCTGACAGATAGTATATGTTATATACCGTAATAATATCATTATTGCCTAATTGTCCTACTGTTCATAGGATTAGGCAATAATTGATATGTCATTGTAAGCAGATTCGCCCCTTCCATTACCTGTTGTTTCCTAGTAAGGGCTGTATGGCTTTTCGGAATGCCCAATGGGCATTCCCTACGTCGAACAAGATACGAGGTTTTGTAGGGGCGGCCATTGGCCGTCCGGTTAGTTAAGAGCCTATAAGCTCAGGCTATGCCTGATTTCACAGGTTTCTATGTACTCAGAGAAATGGTGGGTTTCGCTTGTGCTCTGCCCACCCTACGAGTTGCCTTTCCACTTTGCCCATAGGGCATTTATATCAATAGAAGAATCGTATCCTATCCACATAGTCCGTAGGACTTTAACGTTTTGATATTTAATTTGTCAAAGCCCTATGGGCTATTGGTTTGTTGTTATCTGTTTTTTATTGATATGAAAGCCCTACAGGCTAATCAATACAATTGTTGAGTGGCTTGCGACAGAGGCAATGTAGCATATGGCCAAAAGCCGAAGTCACCCAAGTCTCTTATTGAATTATTGGCGTTTTACGTGGTATATAAAGACTACGTAGAGACTTAATTGAATGTAAGTCGCGGATTAATCTTATTTTTTGCTAAAGGAGTATGGGGTTGTCCTCAAAAGCCATAGGTTTGTTCGATTCAGGAGTGGGTGGGCTGACTGTTCTTAAAGAAGTTATTGCACTGTTGCCATATGAAGATACAATTTATTTTGGTGACACGGCAAGAGTCCCTTACGGGACAAAGTCTTCTGAGACAGTGATTCGCTTTGCGAAAGAGATTACCTCTTTTCTCATCAACCGTGATATAAAGTTATTAGTTGTCGCCTGTAATACCGCGTCAGCAGTCTCTCTTGATGAGTTGCAGACAGAGTTTTCAATTCCGATTGTTGGCGTTATAGACCCCGGAGCCAGAAGAGCCGCTTCAGTTACAAAAACAGGGCATGTTGGAGTAATCGGGACAGAAGGGACAATAAGAAGTAGCGCATATACCAAAGCTATCAAGCGGATTAACCCGGATATAGATGTTATTGCAACTCCCTGTCCGATGTTTGTCCCTCTTGCTGAAGAGGGCTGGCTTGATAATGAGATTACCAAGCTTACGGCAGAGACTTACCTTAAAGGTTTGAAAGCTCAGGGGATTGATACACTTGTGTTAGGATGTACCCATTATCCTCTTTTGAAAGGTATAATAGGAGAAGTTATGGGTAATGATGTGAAGCTCGTTGATTCAGCAGAAGAGACAGCCTTCACTGTTTCCGGTATACTTAAAGATCAGCGGATTTTAAAGGATTCAAACAGACAAGGGAATCATCATTACTTTGTTACTGATGTGCCTGCCGGTTTTGTAAAGGTTGGAAATCGTTTTTTAGGTAGCAGTATTATGGATGTTTGTCAGGTGAATCTTGAAGATTAAGATTCGGCAAGGGGGTAAATAATGAAACGCAAACGTTCCAGAAAACAGGGATTTTGGGTTGTGGTTCTTGCGTTTATTTTGCTGGCAATTATTATAGGGGTTCTCCTCTTTAATAAATACAGATACGCTACCCTTCCCCCTAAAACTCCGGTACCCCAACACCAGACTGAAAAGATAATGGTCACTCTGTTCTTTGCTTCAGAAGATGGAAATTCTCTTGTAAGGGAGGGGAGAGAGATCGACAGGTGCAGTGATATTTCCGATTGTGCCACGGATATTGTTTCTGAATTAATCACAGGCCCTGTTGGTGATCTTCAGCCGGTTCTTCCTGATTCGGGGGGTATTAACAGCGTTCATGTCGATGGAAATGTTGCAAAGGTTGATCTTGCACAAAGTATGGTAGATGGTCTTCCAGGGGGGAGCAGTAGCGAAACAATGGCCGTTTACGCGATTGTAGATTCTATAGCGGCAAATTATCCTCAGATAAAGTATGTATTGTTTACAGTTGATGGTAAGCCTCTTGAAACGTTAAAAGGGCATATTGATCTTAGGTCTCCTATTCCTCCTGATTTTTCTTTTGAAAATAAAAATGAAGGAAAGCCATCGCAGCAAGAAGAGAGCGATAAAGAATGAAAAAAGAGTTTCTTAAAAACCTTAGAGAACAGGTTTTGATCCTTGACGGCGCAATGGGAACTATGCTCCAGGAACGAGGTTTAAAACCAGGACAACCTCCTGAAGAGCTTAATTTAACTGCGCCTGATGTTGTGGCATCTGTTCATAGAGAGTATTTGGAAGCTGGCGCGGATATTATTGTAACAAATACATTTGGTGGAAGCAGGGAAAAACTTTTACATTACGGCCTTGAAAAAGAGGTCAACAGGATAAACAAGGCAGGGGTTAAGATAGCAAAAGATATTGCAGGAGATAGCGCATATGTTGCCGGGTCTATAGGGCCTACAGGGAAATTTGTAGAACCTGTCGGCGACCTCTCTTTTGACCAGATGTCGGATATTTTTCGTGAGCAGGCTTCAGTTCTTATTGAAGCCGGCGTTGATATTATAACTCTTGAAACATTCCTTGATATTAAAGAGATAAGGGCTGCTATTATAGCGATTCGTGAACTTTCCCCAACTATTCCCATAATCGCTATGATGACTTTTGATGACGCCGGACGGACTGTCCTTGGTACGTCTCCTGAAGCTGCTGCAATAACCCTTGAGGCTGTTGGGGCTAATGTAGTCGGTTCTAATTGCGGTCTTGGAATAGAGGGTATTTACCAGATTCTTGCGGCAATGAGAAAAGTTACGACACTGCCGTTAATATCTCAGGCAAATGCGGGGCTTCCAATACTTAAAGATGGAAAAACCCTGTTTCCTGCAACTCCTGATGAGATGACAGCGTATCATGATAGGCTCCTTGAGCTTGGTGTGAGGATTATAGGGGGCTGTTGCGGTACCACTCCAAAACATACTTTAGCCATGAAGGAGGCTCTTAAGGGTAAAGAGCGGCCTTTTAAAGTAGAAAAGTCTGATAAAATCATTACTTTCTTATCAAGTCGCACCGGATACGTTGCTATTGGCGGGGATAATCCTGTTGCTATCATAGGGGAGCGGATAAATCCCACAGGTAAAAAAGCCTTTACAGCAGAGCTAAGAGAAGGAAAAATTTCCTATATACGCCGGGAAGCAATAGAACAAACGGAATCCGGAGCTGTACTACTTGATCTGAATGTAGGGACTCCCGGAATTGATGAGGCAGCAGCTATGGAACGGGCTGTTTTCTCCGTTACTACTGCTGTGCAAACGCCTGTTGTTCTTGATTCTTCCAGTACAGAGGCTCTTGAAAGAGGGCTTAAATCCGCGGACGGTAAAGTCCTTATTAATTCCGTTTCAGGAGAGGATAAGAGCCTTGCAAGAGTGCTTCCTCTTGCTAAAAAATACGGAGCAGCTGTTATAGGCCTCTCTCTTGATGAAAAAGGTATCCCTGAAAGCGCTGAAGATAGATTTAAAGCGGCAGAGAAGATTTGTAATTCAGCGAAATCTTTTGGGATTCCTGCTGACAATATTATCATTGACGCTCTCACGCTCACCGTAAGCGCGGAGCAGAGGCGTGCCTTAGAGTCTCTTGACGCTATCCGTCTTGTTAAAGAGAGGCTTGGAGTTAATACGGTTCTTGGCGTAAGTAATATATCCTTTGGCCTTCCTGCTCGTGCTTTTATCTCTGCCGCGTTTTTCTCAATGGCCATCGCAGCTGGTCTTGATGCGGCTATAATCAATCCTAAAGATAAGATTATGATGGATGCGTTCCGTTCCGCCATGGTTTTGCTTGGCAAAGACAAAGATGCCGTTTCATATATTGAAGCGTATAAAAATGTTGCTGATGCTTCAGTCCCTTCTGTTGAAAAGGAGATAGAAGCCCCGTTGGATATAAAAGGAAAACTCGGAAACGCTATTATTAGTGGAGATGTAGATAGTGTTAAAGATCTTGTGGAGCAAGCTCTTGCTGAAGGGTTATCTCCGCTGGAAATTAGTAATAACGGGCTATTGCCCGGGTTGGAAGAGGTTGGCCGCAGATTTGAAAAGAATATAATGTTTCTCCCGCAGGTTATACGCTCTGCCGATACCATGAAAGCGGCATTTGCAAGGCTTAAACAGGAGCTTTCCGCAAGCGACATAAAACCTTTGGGTAAAATCCTTATGGCTACTGTGGAGGGTGACATTCACGACATCGGTAAAAATATTGTCTGTACTCTCCTTGAAAATCATGGTTTTCAGGTTATTGACCTTGGCAAGAACGTTTCAGCAGATCGGATTGTTAAAGAAGCTATAGCAAACAAAGTAGATGCTGTGGGACTTTCAGCTCTTATGACAACTACTATGTCAGAAATGGAGAATGTTCTAGCCAAACTCGGAGCGGCAGGCGTTAAGACTTTTACAATGGTTGGCGGTGCTGTTGTTACGGAAGAGTATGCTGAGAGTATAGGGGCGGATCTGTATGCCGGTGATGCGATGGAAGCGGTGAACCGCATACGTAAACTATTGGGGAAATAGCTTGTGACGCAGACTTTTGGCCACATGTTTCGTTGCCTCCGTTGTATATCGTTTGACTGTAGGGTCAGCCAGTGGCCGTCCGGCTTTTTGGGGTGCCCAGTGTGCACTCCCTGCTTATTGCCTATTTTTCTATAGTTAATACAATTAGGCAATCATTTTTTATGCAGTCGTTACTATTAGCCGAGGTAATACCAGAGCTG
>WQYY01000044.1 GCA_009780995.1 Desulfuromonadales bacterium | reverse complement strand
GTTGCAAAGCATATTATGCTAAAAGAGCTTCTACTTTTACCTAACTTATTGCTTAACTATATTTTTCAACTACTACTATTTAGTGGGTTGATAACTAAAAATCTGAAGCTGGTATGTTTTTAATATTACCCTATTATATTTGTTTTATACAATTAGGCAATTATTTTTTATACCGTTATTTCTATTAGCTGAGGTAATACCTGAGCTAACAAATTAATTGCTATTTCCAATTTTTTTGTAAATAATAGGATTAGGCAATAAATCATTTTACCTGATGACACAGAATTTTGGCTCATAGGCGAGCCACCATACGTAGGGGCGCGATTTATCGCGTCCAATGGGGGCGTGATAAATCACGCCCCCTACTATTTTACAATATGGTCTATAGCCTTGAGCTTCAACAAAAGAGGTTTTAAATTATCCAGCTTCACAGAATTCGGGCCATCGCATAAAGCTTTATTTGGCTCTTCATGGACTTCCATAAATATACCGTCAATACCTGTAGCAACTGACGCCCTTGCAAGATATTCCACAAACTCCCTCTGCCCGCCAGAGCTCTCACCTTCTCCACCAGGGAGCTGAACACTGTGTGTCGCATCGAATATCACAGGATATCCAAACCCCCTCATTATAGGAAGGCTTCTCATATCTGAAACGAGATTGTTATACCCAAAAGACGCTCCCCGTTCAGTAAGAATAATGTTTTCATTGCCTGAGACGGCCGCCTTCATGGCAACATTCTTCATATCCCACGGTGCAAGAAACTGCCCCTTCTTAATATTTATTACCTTTCCTGTCTTTGCGGTTTTTACGATGAGGTCTGTCTGGCGACATAAAAACGCGGGGATCTGAATCACATCAAGAACTTCGGCAGCTTCATCAACCTGTTCCAGTCCATGAATATCCGAAAGAATTGGAAGGTTGAATTTTTCCTTCACTTTAGCCAGAATACGAAGCCCTTCTTTGATCCCCGGCCCTCTGAAAGAAGTGACGGAAGTGCGGTTTGCCTTATCATAGGAAGCTTTAAAAATAAGGGGAATACCAACATCTTTTGTAATATCTAACAGTTTCTCCGCAACCCTTAGCGTGATTTCTTCGCTTTCTATAACACAAGGGCCGGCAATAAGAACCAGAGGCTGTTTCCCACCAATTTTCAGATTCCCGATACTGATCTCTCTTACCACAACTACCCCCTTTTTCCCATAGCGGCTAAAATAAACGCTTTAAAAAGCGGATGAGGGTTTAATGGCCTTGATTTAAACTCAGGATGAAACTGGCAACCAAGAAACCAGGGATGATCGGCAATTTCCACGACTTCAATCAGATTCCCTTCACGGTAAATGCCGGAAAGCACAAGGCCTTTTTCAGACAGAATATCTTTGTATTCATTATTAAATTCAAACCGGTGGCGGTGGCGTTCCGATATTTCTAATCCACCATAAGCTTTTTGCGCGACACTTCCCTTCGTTAAAGAGCATGGATAAGCGCCAAGACGCATCGTACCACCTTTTTTCTCAATTCCTATCTGCTTTTCCATCAGATGAATGACAGGATTTTTGCAGTCAGCCTTGAATTCAGTGGAAAAAGCGTCCGGCAGTTTGCATACATTTCTTGCAAACTCCACAACAGCCATCTGCATACCAAGACATATCCCAAAAAACGGAATTTTATTCGTCCTGGCATATTCAATCGCAGCTATCTTCCCTTCAGTCCCTCTTTCACCAAAGCCGCCAGGGACAAGGATACCGTCAATACCAGAAAATATACCACCTATGCCATCATGTTCAATTTTTTCAGCATCAATATAAATAAGATTTACACGGCAGTTATTGGCTATGCCGCCATGGGTCAGAGCTTCCGTAAGAGATTTGTAGGAATCTGCCAGATCCACATATTTCCCTACAATACCTATTGTAACCTCACCTTTCTCAGGTTCTGTAAGCTTTTTTACAACATCTTCCCATGGTGAAAGGTCAGGGGCCTTTGTCCATATATTAAGTTTTTCAACAACCTGCTCGTCAAGCCCTTCGTTATGAAGAGCTAAAGGAACAGCGTAAATGTGTCTGGCATCAGGAGATGTAACTACAGCCTTCTCATCAACGTTACAGAACAGGGCTATTTTCGCCTTTAATTCCTTTGGGACTTCCTGCTCACAGCGGCATAAAAGTATATCCGGCTGGATACCTATCTGCTGCAGCTCTTTCACAGAATGTTGTGTCGGCTTTGTCTTGAGTTCACCGGCAGTTTTTATGTAAGGAACGAGAGTCAGATGAATATAAAGAACATTTCCCGCTCCGCGGTCAGCCTTAAACTGGCGGATAGCCTCTAAAAACGGCAGAGATTCTATATCTCCGACAGTGCCACCGACCTCTATAATAGCAACATCACTCCCTTTAGCGTTATCAAGAATTTTTTCCTTAATCTCATCTGTAATATGGGGAATTACTTGAACCGTACCACCAAGATAATCGCCTCTCCGCTCCTTCTCAATAACTGAAAAATATACCTGACCTGTGGTAAAATTGCTTTTCTTCGAAAGCTGTGCGGTTGTATATCGCTCATAATGTCCAAGATCGAGGTCAGTTTCAGCTCCGTCATCTGTTACAAAAACCTCACCATGCTGAAAAGGGGACATTGTTCCGGGATCAACGTTAATATAAGGATCCAGCTTCTGCATGGCTACCCGCAAGCCCCTCGCTTCCAAAAGAGCGCCAAGGGAGGCAGAAGCAAGCCCCTTGCCTATTGAGGAAACAACACCACCGGTTACAAAAATGAACTTCGTCTTCATACAGATGCTCCTAGGTCTGTTTTAATCTTTTCAATACAGCTTGTAAATCCTCCGGAGTATCAACCCCTACAGAATCATAGGAAGTTTCCACAACCTTTATCTGATAGCCGTTTTCAATAGCCCGTAACTGTTCCAGCTTTTCCGACTTTTCTAAAAAAGTTTGAGGCATACCTGCGAATTTAATCAAGAAATCCCTTTTATAAGCGTAAAGACCTACATGTTTATAACAGATGAATCCTTCTGGAAGCTCTGTTCTTCCGTCCAGCTCATTCCATCTATCCCTGAACTGCGGAATCGGAGCCCTGGAAAAATAAAGGGCATTGCCTGACTGATCTGTAACAACTTTTACAACATTTGGATTCAGAAAATCCTCAACAGTTCTTATCCCGCTTTTAAGGGTGGACATAACAGATGCTTGATCGGAAATAAGGGGATAAATTGCCTCATCAATCATATCCGGTTCTATAAGAGGCTCATCGCCCTGCACATTAACTATAATATCGGAATCAATCTTCGCCGAGACCTCGGCAAGACGGTCTGTACCAGTCTCATGAGCAGCAGAGGTCATTACAGCCAGACCACCGAAAGCGGATACAGCCTCAGCTATTCTGTTATCATCAGTTGCGACAAGTACTTGCGAAACAAGGGAAGCTCTGGTTACACGTTCATAAACGTGTTGAATCATAGGACGCCCCAGAATATCAGCTAAAGCTTTCCCTTCAAACCTTGTAGAGCCGTACCTGGCTGGAATAATTGCTGTAATTTTTTTCATGAAATTTTATAGCTGTCCAGAGAATTTGTCCCTCTGAATGGTGGGACGTTTTACGCTACACTAAAAGCGGGTGCGTGTCAACCCCTGCCGGCTATTGGTAATAACCTAGCGGGAATGGTAAATAAACTAAAGTCTTTTACTTTTTGTATTGTCAAATGGGAGACAGCTATATCTTGCCTAATCGTACAAGTGTAAACACGATTAGGCAAGAATCTAATTGTTATAATTTATAGCCTATATTACCTATCAGCTCAGGTATTACCTGAGCTGATAAAAATATCTACGTAGAGAAACCAGATAAAATAGTATTGCCTAATTGTATTACAGCTCGTAGGATTAGGCAATTCCCTCTATCAATTGGCAGACAGATAATGGAGAAATATTAGTAACAAACTTTGCTACTTCGGCACCTTTTCCCAATCCTCAAGAAACTTCTTTATCCCCGCATCTGTTAATGGGTGTTTTGCAAGTTGCATCATTACGCTATACGGAATTGTCGCCACATCAGCGCCTATCAAAGCTGAATCCATAACATGTATCGGATTCCTTACACTGGCTACAATAATTTCTGTCGTAAAGCCGTAATTATCAAAAATCGTCCTTATCTCTTCAATTATCACCATACCGTTTTGAGATATATCGTCAAGCCTTCCCACAAAAGGGGAAACATATGTTGCGCCTGCTTTTGCCGCCAATAAAGCCTGCATAGGTGTAAAAATAAGAGTTACATTTGTTTTTATTCCAAGAGAAGTCAGGGTTTTAGTAGCTTTAAGCCCTTCAGGAGTCATTGGAAGTTTTATAACGATGTTCTTATGAAGCTTCGCAAGCTTTTTTGCCTCTTTTATCATTCCGTCATGCTCAAGAGAAATCACCTCTGCCGAAATCGGACCGTCAACTATGCCGGTAATCTCCTTAATAACCTCCTCAAACTTACGGCCTGATTTGGCAATAAGAGAAGGGTTTGTCGTAACTCCGTCCACAAGACCAAGAGCATGAGCCTCACGGATCTCTTTAACATCGGCTGTATCAATAAAAAACTTCATGTATCCTCCTATGTTTTTTTATTTCATCTTTTTTTTAATAGTGTGTTTAATTTTTATAGCCGAAAGCAGGTTAAATTCAAAACTTGTTTCAGTACCTGTGACATGTAATTCCTTCGTAACCATGTCCGATAGTATCTCACTGCTTTTTTGCATCACAGCTGCCTGCTTTTGTGTGTCATCGGGTGATTTAACCATTGCGGCAACTGTATTGGACAGTTCGCGTAGCTTAGTAAACGCTTCTACTATAGCAATTGTTGTATTGGTTGCTCGTTCACTCTTCAAAATGGTGGCGAGCATATACAGGCCTTTTTCGGTAAAGGCTTTCGGAAGTGCAGGAGAAAACTTTACCTTGGGGTTACCACAATTTGTGGCAACCTCTTTTTTCTCCTTCTCTGTCAGGGAGATAATATACCCTTCAGGGAATTTATCCGGATTACGTTTTACTGCCTGAGTTACATCGTTTGTATCTACACCATATAACGTAGCCACATCACTATCCAAAAGTACATTTTTGTTTTGGATTGTAATGATTTTATCCTGCACGTCATTTAGCGTTATTTCGCTGGTTTTTATTTTCTGAATTTTAGTAGGCATTTCTCTTTTTGCCATTTAATTCCCTTTCTACTTCACTCCTTTATTCGCGTCCTTCATAAAATCAGCTTTTTTGCCGCCCATTCCGTATCGGTCATGGCATACCCATGCTCAAGAGCATGAGCTGCACTGCTCTCTTTAACATTGTCTGTATCAATTTTTATCCAGAGAGCATAGTTTATATCATAACCCAATTGTAATATTTTGCTCGTCCTCCGGTTTATAGAAAACCTGAATAACCCTGCCCACTTGAATGTATGGCAACGCAATAGGCGGGATTGCTTTTTTGACAGTGGTTTGATACTGGCTGCCGTCCGGCCTGGTAACTTCGATTTTCAATTCTATTTCACCGTTGTCAGCAACAATATTGCCGGTGGGCTGAACCGACAAAACTACGCCTTTTGCCTGTGTTTGTCCAACTGGTACGTTGTTTACAGGTACACTATTTACAGTAGTCGTGACCGTCGTCCCGGTGAAATTCACACCTCCCTTTGCGCCAAGACCAGATAACGCTGACGCTATGGCGCTTTGCACGTCCGTACCCAAGTCGTTCGGGTTTTGAAAACCATGCGAATCCGCGTTAGTATCAATCATAAACTGTTTTGGCTTTTTAGGATTGTATCTTACAGGCACAGTTTCGCCTTTATCCCAATTAGCGGGGGCTGTTGTTTTTGATGTAATTTGCTGGCCGTCAACAGTGGTATATTGAACCGTGTAACGAAAGTTAGTTCGAGAATACGCACCATACTGGTCGTACCCGCCGCCGCTGCTATATCTTTCATTGATAACCGTGCCGCGAACCAAAGGCCCGCTTCTGACTGCCTTGCTGCGTGGTGCGATTCCGATAATTATGATTCCAGCAATCCACAGAATAATCATCGGTATGTACAGAATATTAAGTGGAAAAATAAACCATGTGACGAGTAAAACAACCGCAATTATCAACATTAAAAAACCGATTTTTTTCATAAAACGCTACCTTTAAATATGTATAACTATCCTAAGTCCCTTTTAGATTTTAGTGACAACCTCATCAGTAGTTAACTCAGCAAGAAGTTCAGAAATCGGTTTCTGTAAAACAGTGTGTACAAAATTAGGAGCGATTTCCGCCATAGGTTCCAAAACAAAACGCCGCAGATGCAGCCGTGGGTGCGGAATTATCAGGTCAGGACTGTTATTTATAATCTGATTGCCATAAAAGAGCAGATCCATATCCATTCTACGGGCTTCATTCGGAAACACTCTCTTCCGCAAAAAAATGTCTGTTTCTATTCCCAAAAGACGTTCCAGAAGCTCTTGAGGTGTAAGCTCACTCTCCATGCGGAGTACGGCGTTATAGTAATCGTCCTGTTCTATTTCGCTTACAGGCTTTGTTTCATAAAAGCTGGAAAGGCCTGTAATTTTTGAGTCGGGAAGCTTACCAAGTTCCGCGACTCCTCTTAAAAGGTTCATCTCTCTATCTCCAAGATTTGAACCAAGTCCGATATATATCTCTTTTTCCATAGAGAGATATTAGCCTATATTTTTACTCTTTTCAATGAGATGCTTGCCCCCTGTTAGTCCCCTTAAAAAGCCATATAAAGCCTTGTAGATTGACATTAAAGGGATTTTTTTTTATACTCTCCCAACTAAAAATAATTTACTCATATTTTGACTTTTTCATACAGCTTTAACAGAAAGGAAAAGGCAGATATGGGAGACTTTATTATATGCGTATTTTCTTTATTCTATTAGTTTTAATGCTTTTTGCCACAACCGGCTGGTCTGATGACGTTTCATCAAGGCTGTTAAACGAGTTATCCCCTCAGCAGAAAAAAGCGGAAACTAAAAAACCACGGCCAACAAGTGAACTTGAAAATTCACTCATTCCGGATATATCTGACTTAACTGATTCTTACGGCGGCCAGGCCAACGATAAAAAAGATGTTTATGGCTCCGCTGAGACTCTTCCAAAATCTGACCTTCCGCTTACTTTAAACAATCAGGTAAACCATTTCCTGAACTATTTTCAGACAACGGGCCGAAGAGGTTTTTCCCGCTGGCTTTCACGATCTGAAAGATATATACCGATGATGAAAGATGCTCTGAAAAAAGAGGGCTTGCCTGAAGATCTGGTTTATCTGGCTATGATAGAAAGCGGATTTACCAACCACGCAAGGTCTGTTGCCAATGCGGTAGGTCCATGGCAATTCATGTCAGGAACCGGAAAGCATTACGATCTTAAGATTAATGAGTGGATAGATGAGCGGAAAGACCCGGTAAAGTCTACAGTCGCTGCAGCTACATATTTAAAAGCGCTATATACAATGTTCAATAATAACTGGTATCTTGCCACTGCCGGTTATAATGCCGGAGAAAATAAGATTTTACGTGCTATCAATATGTACGATACCAGAGATTTCTGGGAAATTTCCAAAGGTTCTTATTTAAAAAAAGAGACGAAAGATTACGTTCCAAAGCTTCTTGCTGCGACAATTATAGCGAAAGACCCTGAAAAATATGGCTTTGCCGATCTTGCATACCTGCCCGCAATGGATCTTGACACTGTTACTGTTCCAACAAGAACAGACCTTGGACTGATAGCAAAGCTCATTGATGTTTCATATATGACTCTCAAAGACCTTAACCCTGAACTGCTTAAACAGTGCACACCCCCTGACTATCCGGATTATCAGCTTAAACTCCCGAAAGGTAAGGGAGATGTTTTTATAGCAAAGGTTTTATCTCTTCCTGCAAATGAACGTTTTACCGAGCTTGCAACATATAAAGTTCAGAAACATGACACTCTAGCTTCTATTGCAGCAAAATTTAACACAACAACTGAAAAGCTCGCAGAAATCAACAACATAAAGCCTTCGGCAACATTAAAAAATAAAACTCTGTCTGTACCGACTGTTCCAGCAAATTCGGTTGTTGCTGTTGCCCAAAATTCTGAGGCAAACAAAGAAGAAACAACAAAGGGTCAACTAGATGATATTTTATACTACTCCATAAAAGATGGAGATACCCTGGCTTCCATATCGGAAAAGTTTAATATAACACCATCAACTCTCTCTTCTCTGAACAATATTAATGCCCAGACAGCTTTGAAACCGGGCCAAAGAATTATAATTACAAAAAATCTGAGAAGAGATAACAGTTAATCCAAATAAAAAGGCTGATATTCAATAATGTATAATATTCTAATATCCACTGTTCTGGCTATTCTTGTATTTGCCCTCTTAGCGTTTGGGCTCCACTTATTTTGGTGGCTATCGTTAATAATAGCGATACTTCTGATGGCAGGCACCTTTATTCTTATATCCAGAATCATCATGAAGCGTATTGAAGTGGTTATGTCTTCAGCTATGAAAGATATTCAAACACAGAGGACCAATAGTAAAGAGATGCAGGTAAAGCTTGTCGAAAAGGCAATCAGCGAAATGCAGGGAGCCCTCAAATATAGTAAATGGCAGATTTATGTTGGCGGTCAAATCAATTCTTCAATCGGTATGCTCTATTATATAAAAAGAGATTTCGCCAATGCCTTCCCTTACCTTCAGAAAGGTTTCTTTAAAAACTGGATCACAATGGGAATGCTTGCCGTTACCTATATGAAGAAAAATAAAAAAGATAAAATGAGAGCAACATTTGATAGAGCAGTCATTGGCAGCCCAAAAGAATCTCTCATTTGGGCGCTTTACGCTTTCTGCTTAACTAGCTCGAATGAAAAAGAAAGAGCTATTGAAATCCTTAACAAAGGGCTTAAAAAGCTCCCCGGAGATGAAAAACTGGCCGATAATCTTGAGCTTTTAAAAGACGGTAAAAAAATGAAAATGACCGACTATGGTGAAATGTGGTATCAGTTCCACCTTGAGAGCCCCGGAACAATTCAAAAGCAACAAATGGCCGCAATGACCGGGGGCATGAAGAGAAAGGTTGTAAGAAGATAATGCAGTCCATTCACCTAAAAGCGCCGGCAAAAATCAACTTCAGGTTGGACGTTCTCCGTAAAAGAGATGACGGATATCATGATCTGCGAATGTTAATGCAAAGGATTGATCTGAGTGATGAATTACTGATCGAAATAAGCGACAAACCTGGTATCACCCTGTACACCAACGACAACGGGCTCCCTCTGGACAAAAAAAATATTGTATGGCGGGCGGCTGATGCCATACTCGCAAAGACTAATAAAAATATAGGCGTAAAAATCTCCTTAATCAAAAATATCCCTGTTGCAGCCGGCCTTGGTGGGGGAAGTAGTGATGCAGCAGCCACACTGGTCGGGCTCAATAAACTCTTTGATTTCAAAATAAGTGATACGGAACTTATGAAAATGGGGGTTACCCTGGGAGCAGATGTCCCTTTTTTCATATTTGAAAAACCCGCTATAGCAGAAGGTATAGGCGATATATTGACTCCACTGGAAAATATACCAACAGCCTGGATTGTTCTTGTAAATCCTAATATTCAGGTCTCAACTGCCTGGGTATATCAAAATTTGGGGTTGACAACCGAAAAAGTGAAAGATATTATTCCGCTTCTGTACTGCTCTGTAGCAGATATTTCAAAAATATTTTTAAATGATCTTGAACGGGTGACTATAAAACGTTTCCCTGTTATCGGAGAGATAAAAGACCGGTTATTACAGAGTGGCGCATTGGGATCATTGATGTCGGGAAGCGGCGCTACAGTTTTTGGAATATTTGAAAACAGGGAAGCAGCGCATAATGCGGCAGAAGCGCTTAAAAAAGATTCAGATTGGTTTGTAGCAGTCACTAAAACAATATAGATTTTTTGGGGTGTCGCCAAGCGGTAAGGCACCGGATTTTGATTCCGGCATTCCCAGGTTCAAATCCTGGCACCCCAGCCACAAACTGCTAAAGGGCGGCATATACCGCCCTTAAAAATTATTGGTGAAATCAATGCATAACGAAATCAAGATATTTAGCGGAAACTCAAATCTGCCTCTTGCGCAACAAATCTGCTCAAATATGGGTATCACTCTTGGTAAGGCTAATGTACGCACTTTCTCCGATGGGGAGATCATGGTTGAGATATGCGAAAATGTCCGCGGCCGTGATATACACGTAGTCCAGTCTACTTGTACCCCCACGAATAACCACCTCATGGAACTACTTATTATGATTGACGCTCTTAAAAGGGCTTCAGCAGCAACAATAACAGCGGTAATTCCTTACTATGGGTATGCCAGACAAGATAGGAAAGCAGCCCCGAGAACCCCAATTACATCAAAACTTGTGGCTGATCTCATCACTACGGCAGGAGCTGACCGCGTTGTAACAGTAGATCTTCACGCAGGCCAGATTCAGGGATTTTTCAATATCCCTGTTGATAATCTTTTCGCTGCTCCTGTTATAATTGAGTATGTGACTTCAAGATTTAAAGATAAAGATATAGTAATGGTCTCTCCAGACGCAGGCGGGACTGAGCGCGCCCGTGCTTTTGCCAAACAACTTGGCTGCACACTGGCAATGATTGATAAACGTAGAACTGCTCCTAACGTTGCTGAAGTAATGCACCTTATTGGAGACGTAAATAATAAAACCGCCATTATTCTTGACGATATGATAGACACGGCAGGTACCCTTACACAGGCGGCAGGAGCTCTTAAAAAGCATGGAGCGAAAGAGATTTACGCTTGCGCTACACATGGAGTATTGTCAGGGCCTGCAATTGACAGAATTAACGACTCCGAAATCCAGGAAGTGTTAATAACAGATACAATACCGCTTAAAGAAAACGGTAAAAACCTTAGTAAAATAAAGATTCTGACTGTTTCTAACCTACTTGCGGAAGCAATAAGAAGAATCCATGACGACGAATCAGTCAGTTCACTTTTTGATTATAAAGAGAAACTATGAATATTGGGAATAAAGTGAGGATATTATGAGCCAGAAAGAACTAAATATTAGTCTTAGAAGCAAAACAGGTAAAGGAATCAGCCGCCAATTGCAAAGAGAGGGAAACTTACCTGGGGTAGTATACGGAAAGGGTTTTGAATCAGTTGCTATTAGTCTTAATCAAAAGGAATTTGCGAAAATTATTGCGAGCAGTAGTTCACCCCTTATTACCCTTAAAGGGGAAAGCTCTCTTGATGGCGCGGTTGTTATGGTAGCAGATACTCGCCGCGACCCTTTAAAAGGGACAATACTCCACGCAGATCTCCATAAAATAAATATGAATGAAAACGTCAGAGTTGATGTAAAAATCAAGTTCGAAGGGACTGCAAAGGGTGTTAAGGACGGTGGGCTTCTTGACATAATAAAACACTCTATTGAAGTTGAATGTCTTCCTACGGCAATTCCAGAGAGTATACCCGTTGATATCTCAGAGCTTACAATAGGTCTTTCAATACATGCTCATGAAATACAGCTACCTGAAGGGCTAAAGCTTATTGAAGATCCAAACGCTACAATTGTAAACGTCCTGAATAAAGCAATGGAAGAAGAGGTAGCTGCTGAAGCCAAAGCTGAAGCTGAAGTAGCGGCAGACCAAACCCCAGCAAAAGAATAATTATGGCAACAAAACTTATAGTGGGGCTTGGGAATCCAGGCCCCAAATATTTATGGACCCGCCACAACGCGGGTTTTATTGTTTTAGACAGGTTCACAACTCTTAATAATATCCCTGTCACAAAGAAAAGCTTTTCAGGCCTTTACGGTGAAGGAAACTTCGCAAATAACCGCCTGCTTCTTTTAAAACCTCAAACTTATATGAACATCTCAGGAAGGGCTGTTGCAGAAGCCTTACGATTTCATAAACTTTTACCTTCAGATATTATAGTAATTCACGACGACCTGGATATTTCATATGGTCAGGTCAGAATAAAAGAGAATGGCGGACATGGCGGACACAATGGTTTGCGCTCAATTCATCAGGAAATCGGAAGCGATAATTATATACGAATCCGTATAGGAATTGGCCACCCTACTCACGGTGACGCAGCAGACTATGTTCTTACACCATTTGATAAAAGCGAAATGCCGTCTCTTCCTGCAGTTGTTGATAGTGCTGTAGATGCTTTAGAAACTCTGCTCAGAGAAGACGTGAAAAAAGCTATGACTCTCTTTAACAACAGAAATCTGATCTCCCGAAAGGATATGTAATGGGTTTTAACTGTGGCATAGTCGGCCTTCCGAATGTAGGAAAATCAACAATATTCAACGCTCTTACGGCAGCAGGCGCAGAATCGGCCAACTACCCATTTTGTACAATAGACCCAAACGTAGGGATTGTGCAGGTACCTGATACCAGGTTAAATCAACTTGCTGAAATCGTTTCACCGGAGAAAATCATTCCGACTGCCATAGAATTTGTGGATATAGCAGGGCTTGTAAAAGGAGCCAGCAGAGGCGAAGGCCTTGGCAACAAATTTCTGGGGCATATCCGCTCTGTTGATGCGATAGTCCATGTTGTTCGCTGCTTTGACGATGAAAACGTAGTACATGTTGATGGTAATGTGAACCCTGCAAGGGATATAGAGATCATAAAACTTGAACTTGCACTGGCTGACCTTGATACTGTTGAAAAAAGGATTTTAAGAAGTGAAAAACTGGCCAGAAGCGGTGATAAAAAAGCAAAAGAAGACCTTGCATTTTGCCAGAAGGTAAAAAAAAACCTGGAACAGGGTAAACCAGCCCTTGGACTGGCTGAGAATGATGATGAGAAAGTTATTCTTGGCGAAATGTGTCTGCTCACAGATAAGCCGGTACTGTACGTTGCAAATGTAGCTGAGGACGATCTTGAAGGTAAACACCCTTTTGTTCAAGCAGTTAAGGAAATCGCCGAAAAAGAAAACTCAAAAGTTATAACCATATGCGGTAAAATTGAGGCTGAGATATCGGAATTAGACGGAGATGAAAAACTCGAATTTTTATCCGGCATGGGGCTGGCAGAATCCGGGCTTGACCGCCTTATACGCCTTGGATACGAACTTCTCGGCTTAATAACTTACTTTACTGCAGGCCCTAAAGAAGTACGGGCATGGACAATCGTAAATGGAACAAAAGCGCCGCAAGCAGCCGGTGTTATACACACCGATTTTGAGAAAGGTTTTATACGGGCTGAAGTAATAGCTTTTAATGACTTTATCTCCTGTAACGGAGAAGCAGGCGCAAAAGAGAAAGGGCTTATGCGGCTTGAGGGTAAGGAGTATATAGTACAAGATGGGGATGTAATGCATTTCCGCTTCAACGTTTAATTGACGGCTTCGATTAAGGGTCATATGACGTTGCTTTCGCCGTGTTTCGCTCGGACGTAGGGGTTGAAATTTTTCAACCCCTACAACGGGCGGCAAATTGTCGCCCGATAATGCTTGTTATTATTTGAAAGTTGTGATAAAAATTTTGGTTCCAGAAAGCAGCTTAATAGCTGTTTCTCCTTGTTCCGGATAAGGCCGGGGCTAACTGATGCCGAGGGAAATATAAATCTCTTAGCATACAAAATCCATAAGGAGTAATTATGAAAAAGATGTACGAGACGATATACATCGTCAAGCCTGACCTTTCAGAAGAAGAGAATAAATCTCTATCTGAAAAAGTTCAGGAAGTTGTAAAAAACATGTCCGGAGATGTAATAAAACTTGAAGATTGGGGAGCCCGTAAACTGGCATACCCCATAAACAAGCTTAACAGAGGCCGTTACATGTACCTCAGGGCAGATGGTGATTCAAATCTGATTGCAGAACTTGAGCGCCGCCTCCGTCTTAATGATCAGGTTATCCGTTATCAAACTGTAAAGCTTGAAAAAGAGCCTGCGGCAGTAGCACCTGTAAGAACAGTTGAAACGGACGAAGCAGTAGAGGAAAATGTTGATGAACCTAAAGATCAAGAAACGGTAGAGGAGGAGGCTTAAGCTATGAGTGACGAGAAAACCACACAACGCCCGGGCGGCCCAAGGAAAAAAAGACCTTTTCAGCGCCGTAAAGTATGCCGTTTCTGCGCTGATAAGCAAATAATAATTGATTATAAAGATCCGCGCACACTCCGGTATTTTATAACCGAGCGGGGGAAAATTATTCCGCGCCGTATATCCGGAAACTGCGCGCATCATCAGCGTGAAATTGCCGAAGCAATAAAACGTGCCCGTAATATTGCTCTAATTCCAATCGCAGCTTCACATATAGTGCAATAGGTATAAAAATTGGCAACAGAAGTAAGTAGGAAAGAAATATTAAAGGGATTAACAATCGGCACTCTTCTTACTCTAGCCCTTTTTCTTTCCAGTATGCTCTTTGCTATGCCTGTATTAGCTGTTTTTATCCCTCTTCCCGGAATTTATTATTATTTTAAATCAGGAAAAGGGCTGACTTTTGGAATTGTTGCCTTAACCACATTATTAGTTGCTGCTGTTACTGTTACTATAAGCCTGACAACCACAAATGTTCCCGTTTCAACTGCCCTAGCTTATATTGTCCTATATGTAATTTATGGGGGTATAATTTCCATTATACTCCCTGCTATATACGCTAAAAAACGGAACGCAGCAAAAGCAGTCTTTTATACAACCTGTATCATATTTGCCCTGATTGCCTTATCGGCGTTTTTGTATTCAGTTTACAATGGTAACAGCATTCAAAATAGCGTTTTTGGCAATGTAGACAAATTTGTAGATCAGGCAATTCCTCAATTAACAGATCTCTACCAAAAACAAGGTGTAAAAAGCGAAGATATTGAAGTAATTACAGAGTGGTTTAAACAGGCGGGAAATATACTGAAAGAAACTTTTCCAGCCGTTATTT
>WQYY01000043.1 GCA_009780995.1 Desulfuromonadales bacterium | reverse complement strand
TGAAAACATATTGGAAATCCGGTGTTGAAAGCACCGGAGCAGGCATTACAGCCACAGCATACTTTAAGGTGTCTGCGAAAAGGCTGACAGGAAGAAGCAGGAAAAACAGAATAAGCATGGAAAAGAGAAGTTTTATTTCAAGATTGTAGGGGCGCGATTTATCGCGCCCACATCGGAAGCGTTTATGAAAATAGCGGCGGTATTGAGTCACACCAACTCCGTATAAAAACGATCTTCATTCCACCTGCATGGATTGACTCTTATATATTCCGTAACACGATTGAGGTCTTCCTCATCGCGGATAATATGTTCGTAATAATTACGCTGCCAGGCAAAGGAAAATTCTGCTTTACGACATTCATGTGTTGTGCGCCCTTTATACCATCGAATGATTCGCGCCAAATTCATGTGGTGCATGGGATTTTTCTCTCCCGCGAACCCACCACCTGTAGGGGCGCGATTTATCGCGCCATTATACATCACGTCTTCGTCGGGATTCATCGAGCACTCATTGGAATTTATCATACCTTCGTTAGAATCGTTAATGGAAATGGGGTTGATATCGGGCGCGATAAATCGCGCCCCTACGATTTCAATAATTCCATGTACGTGATTTGGCATGATAATAAAATCGTGTAACTCCACATTTGAAAATCGCGCCGATATTTCTAACCATGTTTCCGCCGCAATGGCTCCTGCTTTAGATAACGACATCTCCGCATTGGCAATCCCGCCAAATAACGGCTCTCGTTCATACGTGCAAATTGTTATGAAATATAGCCCGTCTTTTGTGTAATCGTATTCACGCAAACGCATACCGCGCCGACGGTGTATATCGGGGTTATATTGCTTCATACCCCCGCCTCTTGGCAGTAGGGGCGCGATTTATCGCGCCCTGGCACATCGGCACCCTCACTCAGGAAGCACCGCCTTTAAAGCTTCCTCTATCTTCTCCACATCAACAACTGTGCTTATACAGGGGCCATTTGGACGGTCATTAAGAATGCCGTAAACCGGTAAAGGATAACAGTCCTTTATCCCTGATGTAAGATCTCTTTCACATGCAACAGCCAGAACAAGCTTAGGTCTTTTTTCAACAATAACTTTTCTGGCAAGAGTACCACCTGTTGCTACGGAAATCGCTATATGATATTTATCTGCCAGCTCTGCAAGCCCTTTAATATCGCACTTACCGCAGCGGATACACTTTTCAATCCCTCCTGTAACCTTAATATCACAATCAAATAGCTGAAGGCAGTGAGGGAGAAGTATAAGAATACGATCAGGGTGAATTTTAAAATGCTGAGAAACCACAAGGCTGTTATTCATAGCAACAAAAGACTGCCTTATAGTATCTTTCTTTATTCCAAGAACACGACCAAGAGTTTCAATAGCGGGGAGGAGAAATTTAATAACTACAAGACGCAAAAACCCTGAAAAAAATATATCCCTGCTAAGAGCAGTTGTAAGAACAAGCAGAAAAGTCCCTATGATTGCTATACCGGAAAGAATTATAAATAATATACCCATATAGTGCGGGAGATCAGGGTGGATATTTGCCAGCCCTTTAGTCGGTATCCACCATATAAGATAGATAATTCCTACTATCAGAAGGCATGTAACTCCCATTAAAGCTACAAACAAGCGTTTTCTGGGAGGTCTCACATTAGAAGGCTCAGGCTTCAACTTTCTCTCCTCCAAGCTTAATACCTTCAGCAATATGATACCCTGCCAAAAAATCTCTGGCAGTCAGCCTCTTCTTACCTTCCAGCTGAAGCTCTTCAATAATAAGGCTCCCCTCACCGCAAGCTACCTCTATACCGAGTTTTCCTGCCTGGAGAATTCTGCCAGGGCTTCCTTTTCCTGATCCTGTATGAGCCTTCCATACTTTAAGAACTTTATCATCAATCATCGTCTGAGCGCCGGGCCATGGGGTTACTCCCCGGATAAGATTAGCAATCCCGGCAGCGTTAAGGGACCAGTCTATTATACCTGTTTCCTTCTTTAACATTGGAGCATAACAGGTTAAAGAGTCATCTTGTTTCTCAGGTTTAAGAGCATCTTTCTCCAGAAGGTCAAGAGTCTCAGCCATTGTTTCTGCTCCAAGCAAGGACAAACGGTCATGCAAAGAGCTTGCATCATCTTCTGGCAGAATTTTTGTAAAACGTTTAATAAGCATGTCCCCTGTATCCAGGCCAACATCCATCATCATGGTTGTTATGCCAGTCTCCTCTTCTCCATTTATAATGCACCAGTTTATAGGAGCAGCTCCCCTGTAACGAGGTAAAAGAGAGGCATGAACATTTATGCACCCTTTCGAAGGTATATCAAGAAGGGCTTTAGGTAAAATCTGACCAAAAGCAGCAACAATAATAAGATCAGGATTTAATCCCCGTATCTCCTCTATAACTTCAGGAACCCTTACTTTAAGAGGCTGGAGAACCGGGATATTATATTGAAGCGCCAGCTCTTTTACGGGAGGGGCCTGCATCTGCTGTCCACGCCCCTTTGGTCGGTCAGGTTGAGTAATAACAGCAATAACATTTTCACCGCGGTCAATAAGCATTTTAAGTGTAGGACAGGCAAAAATCGGCGTCCCCATAAAAATAATACGTTCAGGTTTCACTCTTGACTCCCTTTATCCATCATTATCTTTTTATACTTTCTCCGGAATATTCCACGTTTAAGGGGTGAAATATGGTCAACAAAAAGGATTCCGTCGAGATGATCAATTTCATGCTGGAAAGCAACGGCTAAAAGCCCCTCTGCTTCCCATTGCTGTTCTTCACCGTCAATAGAAAGTCCTTTAATAATAACCTTTGTATGTCTTTTCACGTCCGCGTAATATTCAGGCACAGAAAGACACCCCTCTTCTTCGCAGCACTCCCCTTCCGCGTAAATTATCTCAGGATTTATCGCAACAATAAGATCGGCAGGCTCATCTTTAGCGGAAGTATCTATTGCAACAATACGTTGTAAAACTCCTATTTGGGGCGCTGCAAGACCAACACCCGGCGCGGCATACATAGTTTCAGCCATGTCTTTTGCAAGTTGCCTGACCTCATCATCAATTTGTTCAACTGCAAGAGATATCTTCTTTAACTCTGGGTCGGGATAGGATAAAATTTTACGTACCATTTATTCCTCATACCATTTTTGTTTAATCTTGGTATTATATATAATCTAACAGGTAAAATGCAATTTTATCTGATTTCGGCTTTTGGCCATCTGCAGCGTTGCTTCTGTTATATGGCATTCGTGTAGGGGCCGTTGGCAAACGGCCCGATTGTAGAAATATACAATACGGGTCATCTAGGACGCCGATCTCCATGATAAATGCCGTAATGACGATGACTACGTAGGGGGCGCACACTGGGCGCCCCGAAGTCATATATCAAAGGAAGCTTATTTAATGAAGCCACTTACAATAAAAATAACCGCCATTATCTGCTTCATTCTATCCTTTATAGCCTGCTCCAATAAGGGAAGAGAGAGCACCCAGGCAGAAAAGCCCCCTGTAGCGGTTGAAACAGCCATTGCAAAACCTTCACAAATGACCGAGAAGGTGAATGTTACAGGAACTCTGGACGCAAAATTCAAAGTCGATGTAAGAACCCAAATGTCAGGCCTGGTGAAACAGGTATATGTAACGGAATGGGTACATGTAAAAAAAGGTCAACCATTGGCGGCTATCGACTCTTCAGAAGCCCAGGCAATAACAAACCGCTCTGAGGCATCTGTAGAATCTGCCAGAGCAAGTTATGCCCAGGCTCAGGTGGAGCTTAACAGAAGCGAAAGAGAACGCAGTCGTACTCTCAAGCTTAAAGAAGCCGGCCTTGCAACACAACAGGCTGTAGATGATTCAAAAACAGAAGTTGATGCTGCAAAAGCCCGCCTTGAAGCTGCCAACGCCCAGATAGGAGTTGCAAAGGGAGATTTGCGTCAAAGCAGAACAAAACTGGCAAGAGGGCTGGTTGTCTCCCCAATTGACGGTGTTGTTGCCATGAGAGATGTTAATGTCGGGGATTTTGCTGGAGATGTATCCACAGGAAAAACTATATTCAGAATAGTAGATAACAGGCTCCTGGAGCTTACTGTCACAGTTCCATCTCCAGAAGCATCTAAAATAAAAGTAGGACAAATATTGGAATTCAGTGTAGACGCCCTGCCGGACAAAACCTTCAGAGGAAAGGTAATGTTCATAAATCCGGAAATCTCTTCAACAGACCGCTCCTTAAGTGTAATTGCTGAAGTGCAGAATGTCCCTGAACAACTTAAAGGCGGCATGTTCGCAACAGGAAAAATTATAACCGATAGCCGTCATGACGTACTTTTAATCCCCAGAAACGCTATAACAGACTTTGATATGGGTGCAGGCAGAGGAACTGTTTTCGTCATTGAAAACGGTATTGCCAGAAAACGGGAAATAACCACAGGGGAGATAAGCGGTGACATGATAGAGGTAAAATCAGGAATCAGCAGTGGTGAACGGTATGTAACCAGAGGAGGATTTAACCTTAAAGACGGAGATAAAGTAACAGATAGCGCTGGAGGGAGAAGATAAAATGAAAACTTTTATACTTGGGGGATTAATATTTATGCTTACACTATCCACAACATCAGCTGTAGCAGCGGAAAAAACTTCAATACTTTGGTACGGTCAATCAGCCTTTAAAATAACGACTCCAACCGGAAAAGTCCTGTTAATAGACCCATGGATATCTAATCCCGCAAATCCTAATGGAAAGAAAGACATTGAGAACCTAAAAAAAGTAGACCTGATTCTCATTACGCATGGTCATGGAGATCATATAGGCGATGCAGTAGAAATAGCGAAAAAAACAGGAGCAAAACTTGTAGCAACTTTTGAACTACAAAAGGCTCTTGTAGCATATATGGATTTCCCTGCAGCCCAGGCTGACATGTCAACAACAGGAAGTTTTGGCGGAACTATAACCCTGCTTGATGGCGAAGTTACGGTGAAATTCATAAACGCCATTCACGGTGGAGGAATGGATACCTCAAACGGCCCGGTTTACGCCGGCCCGCCAAGCGGATTCCTTATCTCCATAAAAAACGGTCCGAGAATATATCATACAGGGGATACCGATCTCTTTTCAGACATGGCGCAGCTTAAAGGCAAAGTAGATATAATGCTGGTATGTATAGGAGATAAATTCACCATGGGTCCAGCAGATGCGGCGCAGGCAGTCAACCTTGTACAACCTGTTATGGCAATACCGATACATTATAAAACCTTCCCTGCTCTGACCGGAACAGCAGAGGCCTTTAAAGCTGAGCTTAAAAAACTGAACCTTGAGAAAACATTTAAGGTATTGAATGTTGGTGAAAGTATAGAATGGTAGCCTATGAATAATATCATCTTTTTCACACTAATGCTCTGCGGAGGGATTGCGCTTGCGCTGCAACCTTCAATAAATGTCAGACTGGCGCAAAAAATAGGTAACTTTGAAAGCTCTTTTATCTCCTTTCTCGTGGGAGCAATTGCAATGCTCATAGTTGTATGGTTCACAGGAAAAGGAGGATTGAAGGAAATATCCCATGTTTCATGGTGGGAGCTTACAGGCGGACTTCTTGGGGCTTTTTTTGTAACCCTGTCCATAATTATCGTGCCGAGAATAGGCACAACCGCGGCAATGGCAGCCTTAATAGCCGGACAGCTTACAACTGCTGCCGTATTAGACCATTTTGGCGCTTTTGGGTTAAAACATATTCCGATCTCTCCAATGCGGGTTGCGGGAGTTTTGTTGCTATTTACAGGGGCTGTTATAATTGCGAAAAAATAAGATATGACTTCGGCTTTTGGTCATATGCCGCGTTGTCTTCATCGTGTCTTGTTTGTGTAGGGGCGGCAGTCTGCCGCCCGTGGTTGTAATCAACGAAACGGCAGGCAGCAGATTGCCGCCCCTACGTATGCTACATATAATTTGCGCTCCTTCGTGATGAAGTGAGGGGTAGTAAAATATCAATATTGCCTAATTATATAATTTATTGGAAATGGGCAATATGCTGCATTATCTGTTAGCTCAGGTATTACCTCAGCTTATAGAAATAACGGTATAAAAAATGATTGCCTAATTATATAACAAGAGTAGCATTAGGCGATAAATCATTTTACATGATGACACAGGGTTTTGAGCCACAGGCAAGGCGTAGGGGCGCGATTTATCGCGCCCTATGGAACGGCCTTTTACAGAGGGGAATATTGTAGGGGACGCACACTGGGCGTCCCGTCCCGAAATAAAGCACAGGCAGCCGGAAACCACCCCGCCCTTCGGGCACCCCTCCACAGGAGGGGAATTTACGACAGCATATGGCCAAAAGCCTGCGTCACATAATAGTTAGCAAAACGTCGAAGTCATATAAATAAGGAACATATGATCCTCTCAGACCTCTCCATAAAACGCCCCGTCTTTGCCGTTGTCATGATGCTGGCCCTGGTAACATTAGGACTCTTTTCATATAAACAACTCGCTATCGAAATGTTTCCAAACGTTGAATTCCCGATGATATCTGTTGTAACGACGTTCCCAGGGGCATCTCCTGAAACTATGGAACGGGAAGTTTCAAAACGTATTGAAGAATCTGTAAATCAGATTGCCGGTGTAAAACATGTCTTCTCCACGTCCCAAGAGGGCGTATCAACAGTAATGGTGCAATTCCAGCTTGAGCAAAGAGAAAACGAAGCTGCTCAGGAAGTAAGATCCAAAATTGATTCCATCCGGGGAGCCCTGCCCAAGGGTATTGATGAACCGATTATACAAAAACTGGATTTTAACGCCGCACCTGTAGCATCTCTTGCTATACAATCAGATCAGCTTTCCCAAAGAGATCTTACTACCCTTGTAGATAAAAGAATAAAGAAACGTTTTGAAAGTATTACAGGTGTTGGCAAAGTCGACATTGTCGGAGGACTTAAACGTGAAATAAACGTAGACCTTGACTCTGCAAGACTTGACGCCCTCTCCTTGGGAGTTAATGATGTTGTCTCCGGCATACAGTCAGAAAACACAAACACCCCCCTTGGAAGGCTGACCAGAGGTAAAACAGAATATCCTGTAAGAATAGAGGGAAAACCGGAGCAGGCCTCAGAATACCAGCAGATGATAATAACCGCACGTGATGGCCGCCCTATAGCTTTACGAGAAATCGCTACAGTTACCGATGGTGTTGAAGAAAAGAGAACTCTTGCCCTTATTAACGGCAAGCCTGCCATAGGCCTTGATATCTATAGACAGTCAGGGGGCAATGAAGTTGAACTTGTTAACTTAATAAAAAAAGAGATGGCAAAAGTAAGAGCAGATTTACCGCCAGGAGTAACGCTCTCCATTGTAAGAGACGGTACGGTAATGACCCGTAATTCAGTTGCAGACGTTAAAGAAACCCTGTTTATAGGCGGCTTGCTTACTGTTTTAATAGTTTTCTGTTTTATAAATTCCTGGCGGTCAACTGTAATCACAGGAATTACCCTTCCTATATCAGTAATATCAACTTTTATCATAATGTACGCAATGGGTATGACCCTTAATGTAATGACTCTCATGGCCTTATCCCTTGCAATAGGCCTTCTGATAGATGACGCTATTGTTGTCAGGGAGAATATAGTCCGCCACCTTGAAATGGGAAAAGACCATATGCAGGCTGCCAGCTTCGGTACAAGTGAGATCGGCCTGGCGGTATTTGCGACAACAATGTCCATTGTAGCCGTATTTGTGCCTGTAGCTTTTATGCGCGGGATAGTCGGCCGTTTCTTTTTCCAATTTGGCATATCAGTAGCATTTGCGGTACTTGTATCACTCTTTGTATCGTTTACAATGGACCCGATGCTCTCCTCCCGCTGGGTTGACCCCTCCATAAACAATCACGGGAATAGAAAAGGGATAGGAAAACTGTTGGAGAAATTCAACAACTGGTTTAACAAAACTGCTGATAAATACCGCTCTCTCATAGGCTGGGCGTTGGATCACAGAAAAACCGTTCTACTGATTGCAGTTCTGGCCTTCTTTGGGGGCATTGCCATATTAGCCACCCTTGAAATGTCATTTATGGTAACTGAAGACAGAAGTGAATTTCAGGTATCATTTAAAACCGCTCCTGACGCCTCAATGGCTGAAACTGAAAATAGGTTGAACGCTATACTAGCGGCATTAAAAGATATTCCGGAAATAAGCCACACATATGCCACTATAGGCGCCGGAGATGCGGGAACAGTACAGAACGGCCTTATTTACATTAAGTTGAAAGAGAAAAGAGACCGAAACAGAAGCCAGTTCGAAATTCAGAGAGTTGTAAGAAGCAAACTGCAAAACATTGCCGGAATAGACTTTTCTATTGAAGAAGTAGGCGCTATGGATAATAGAAAGCCTCTCAATGCTGATCTTAAGGGAGATGATATTGAGACGCTTCGGGAATTGGGGCAAAAACTTAAGCAAGAGCTTTACAAATATCCCGGAATAGTAGATATCAGCGTATCACAGGAACACGACATACCCGAATACCGGTTAAGAATAGACAGGGAAAAAGCTCTCTCAGCCGGAGTAACTACCAATAGTGTTGTATCCTCACTGAGCAGACTTATAGGTGGCGAAGCCATAACAACGTATGAAGATGAAGACGGAGATGCCGTTGATGTACGGGTAAGATTACCGAAAGATTTGAGGCAAAATCCTTCACAAATAGGAAATCTGAAAATATCAGTTCCTGACAGTTCAGGAGGAACAAAACTAATCCCTCTTGCAAGTGTCACAACAGTCAGGTCAGCAATATCACCTTCAGAAATAAACAGAAGAGACCTCTCCAGACAGATTACCGTCTCCGCTAATCTTGACGACTTGCCCATAGGTACTGCCGCAAAAGATGTACAGGAAGCGGCAAAGAAGATAAACATGCCTCCGGGTTACACTGTCGACCTCTCAGGTCAGGCAGAAGATATGGCTGAATCCTTCGGATATATGGCGGAATCCCTGCTGCTGGCTGTAGTCTTTGTGTTCCTTATACTGGCAGCCCAGTTTGAATCCTTTTTTGAACCTTTTGCCATTATGTTTTCACTCCCCCTCTCAATAGTGGGAATGGCGGGAATGCTTAAGATAACCGGCGATACAATTAACATAATGTCCCTTATAGGCCTTATCATGTTAATGGGTCTGGTTACTAAAAACGCTATTCTTCTTGTTGATTTTGCAAAAATTCTGAGGAAACGTGACGGGCTTCAGCGGCGGGAGGCTGTAATACAGGCAGGGAGAACAAGGCTAAGACCGATTATGATGACAACAATGGCAATGATATTCGGTATGCTCCCACTATTCTTCGGTTTGGGCGCCGGCGGCGAAGGACGGGCTCCAATGGCAAGAGCTGTAGTTGGAGGGCTTTTAACATCAACACTGCTCACACTTATAGTCGTACCGGTTATGTATACCTACATGGACGATCTCGGCAGCTGGATCAGGCGAAAGTGGAACAAAAAATAGATCAGTTCATATACTCTCTTGTCCAGGGTAAGCTATCATTTATCCCCTTTGAGAACAAAATCTGATGAACGCTGTTATTGCCGGTATTGAAAGACGCGGCGCAGGAATTCAGATACAGTCTCCACATTCGAATAAACGTTTCGTCTTTGCTCTTTCGTATCTCTGGCAGAGCATTCTCGAAATTTCTTGCCCAATGTTCCAGAGTCCTGCCGTAATGCCGCCTGAGTTCTTCAATATCAATCAATTGAAAACTACTATCCATAATATAATTGACTAATTCGTTAATACCCGGAACATAGCCACCCGGAAAGATATAGGCATTAATCCAGGAATTTGGCCCGCTTTTGCCGTCGCTGGTGATACTGTGTAGCAAGGAAACCCCGCCGTCGCAGAGGAGCTCCCGGATTTTTGTAAAATACTCGCGAAGATGGTCTTTACCCACATGCTCCAGCATACCTACACTTACAATTCTGTCAAATTTCCTTGATTTAACTTCCCGGTAGTCAGTCAGGCTCACCTCTACCAAATCTTCTAAACTCTCCGATTTTATTCTCTCTCTGCTCTTTTCATACTGCTCAACGCTGAGGGTAATCCCTGTAGCTTTAACGCCGTATTCTCTCGCAGCGGTCAGGATCAATTCTCCCCAGCCACAGCCGATATCCAGCAGCGTCTCCCCTTTTTTGAGATTCAATTTTTTAAGAATATGCCCGACCTTATTAATTTGCGCCTGCTTAAGCGTATCGTCAGGGGTTTTGAAATACGCACAGGAATAGGTCATAGTCTCATCAAGCCAGAGTTTGTAGAAATCATTCCCAATATCATAATGGTGTTGTACGTTGTTTTTACTAATTTTTAAACTGTTCGAGACCTTTTGTATGATCGTAGCGTACTTGGAGTCGTTCCTTAGGAAGCTCTCGCTATTGTTGTATATTGATTCAATTGCCTGCTGCAGATTCCCTTCAATTTCCACCTTCTTGTACATATAGCCTTCACCAAAGGCCATAGATGGATCGCTTAGTAATTTGGCTTTCGAAATCGGCTCATTGAAGATAATTCTGAATTTCGGCTCGCCTTCACCAAATCGTTCGATATCGCCGTCCCAGAACTTGACTTCAAAAGGATCGGAAAACAGATTTTTGATCAACTCACGGTAAAATAATTTATCGCCCAACATAGCATGTATTCTCCCATGATTAGTTGTATTGCAATAATTATATCATATTATTTTGCTATTGCACTGCACCGGCTTTAGCTGCCCGTTCACGCTCAACTCGCTCAGTTACATCACGGGCCATGGCAACTGATCCCAGTATGCTTCCATCGGCATCTTTTACCAACGCAAAAGTCATCTCAATATAGAGTTTTTGACCGCTTTTATGCATCGCTTTAGTAACAGTAGGCTTACCCGCAAACTTCATAGTGCCGCTTGCAATTGCGGCATTATATCCCTTCCAGTGGCCGGCTCTCATTGGTTCTGGAATGATTATGTCAAGATTTTTACCAAGAGTTTCCTCGGCGGTAAAGCCGAACAGAGCACTGGCCGCAGGATTCCAGCGCACAATCGCACCGGAGTGATCCGAATAAATAAGGGCATCAGCAACATCTTCAATAATTCTGGTATCCAAGTTCAATTGACTACTCATAGTTTTTCCCCCTCTTAAAAAAGTAAAATCTTCTGCCATCTAAGTAATAAGCCACAAGAGGCAAGCTATGCTCTGCCTCAACTGTTAATTGACATTATCCCTAGTATTTCCTGTAGCAAGGGCACGTTTAATCATCCACTCTACAGATTCATCGGCATTCATATAAACCAAGTGCAGATCCGGATGTTCCGAAGCAAACACCCTAAAAATCTCATCGACAAAAGCCTGACCAACCTCTGAAACCTCTTTAAAATCAAAGAAAACTTCACTGAATTTCTCTACCCCCGCCAATACCCTTTTGGCCTGAGACCTTGATATAAGGCTTTCATCACCGTACTTCGCCAATACCACAGGAACTATTGTTTTATAGAATCCAGGATAATCGATCTTCGCATATTCGTCAAATACCTCTTTTGTAGTCCGTTTAGAAAACAGAGAAATATCCATCAAAACAGTAGTTCCTGCCTTTTCATTTTCCTCATGCAACAACCAATCATTATGGTTAAAATGTGTAAAAAACTGTCGCCCTGAAACAATGTTAAACTTATCAAACATCCTGCTTGTAAAGAAAATCCCCTCTCCTGAATGGCGGGAAGGATCAGAAGTTAATTTCCCTTTAGATAGTTCGAGAATCGCGTGCCGCTCATCTTCCAAACGAAAATCCCTCTTAATTTTTTTGAAAATCCCGATACCGTCATCTTTAACAAGCAGCTTTATATTATATGCCGTTCTTTTTACAGCTACGGTAATAGTTTCTCCTTCAGAATGATCTACCGCATTATTATACATCTCTGTAAACCCGTACTGGCAGATAGACCGGACATTATCAGGAACATCTCCGAGTTTAGGCCTTACAAATTCACGCCATACAACGTCTTCATCACTGTTTTCAGACAGTTTAAAATCTTTTGACTCATGCACTAAATCTTGTAATGAATAGAGAGCCCCTTTAGTGTTTCCAGTTTTTACAAGGATTCCTGTATCAACAAGTTTTTTTATATGCTTTTGAGCTGCCTGACGGCTTATGTCAAACCTTTCAGCAACATCGTTAGAAAGATTTTGTGAACTTTTATTATAAACCAGCTCGCAAATATAATTTACTATTTCCATAAATTCTCCTGTTAATTGTAAATTTAAGTTGGTAATATTGTAAACTCAATGGACTACATTTGTCAACATATAATAAATAAACTGGTCTTTTATTTCCAAAAGAGTGGCAGAGAGAGCAGATCACCACTCTTTTCTTGATTTAATCTCAACTTTTATATAAGACTTTTCTTAACTTTGTTTTTTGGATATGGCTATGAAAATCCGTTACATAATCGCTTTACTCCTGCTTTTTCTTGCAAACAGCGTAACCTCTTATGCCGCTGAAACCAGAATCCTCACCCTTGACCAGGCGCTTGCAATAGCGGCGGACAAAAACCGGGACATTGAAAAAGCCAGGGAATACGGAAAAAGCATGCAGGGAAAATATATTGAAGAGAGGGCTGCCGCATTCCCGCAATTCTCTATATATGGTACTGCCATGACTTCAAGAGACCAGAGTCTTCCTGAAATGATGGGAGGCGGCTATACCCAGTATGCTGCTAACGGCGGAGTTTCAGTTACCCAGCCTCTTTTTGCCTGGGGTAAAATAGCCGCAGGTATCCGCCTGGGAAAAGAAGGGCTAAAAACAGTGCCGCAACAGTTAAGAATGGCTCAACAAGGAGCAAAACGGGACGTATCCTCAGCATTTTATGATATCTTGCTTGCGCATGAGCTTCTCAAACTTGCTCAGGAAAACTCTGACCAGAAAAAACGCTTCAGCTCTGAGGCTCATAAAAAGTTTGATAGCGGAGTTGCCACTGATTATGATGTTCTTGCAGCAGATGTTGCCGTTGAAAATGCGAAGCCTGAGATAATAAGATCGGAAAACCGCTTAAAAATAGCGAAGGACAGACTCGCGTTTCTCCTTACAATCGACAATCAGGAAGTAGACGCAAACGGAAAACTTTCCGCTACCATAAAACATATTCCAACCTATGATGAAGCCGTAAAAACCGCCTTTAAAAACCGCCCTGAGCTTTTAGACCAGCAGAGCAGGATAAAGATGAACCAGGAACTCATATCAATTGCCTCAACCGATAACAAACCGCACCTGGACTTAAAAGGCGACGGAAGCTGGAGGCTCTTTGATTTCGGCCCAATCCAGAATAACGGCCCGGCGTGGAGTGTCGGCCTGTATCTCACATTCCCGATTTTTGACGGTTTTAGAACACAGGGAAGAGTACAGCAGGCTGAAAGCGATTACACAAGCAGCATAATAGACGAGCAGAAACTTAAAGACAGCATAAGATTAGATGTAAGAACAGCCATGAGTAACGTTCAGGAATCACAAAGGATCCTGCTCGGCTTGGAAGGAACTGTAAAGCAGGCTGAAAAGCTCCTTGATATGGCTGAAAAAGGTTATAAATACGGAGTAAAAATAAAGCTTGAAGTTGACGATGCCCAGCTGAACCTCTTACAGGCAAGAAGCAATCTGGCTCAGGCCACAAGAGACTATCTTATGTCTCTTGTAACCCTTGACTGGACAATGGGAATACTTGGGGAATAGCTCCTATTTCCCCAGCTCCTTTGATCTCCTTACAGCAGCATCAACAGCATCTATTATCGTAGCTCTCAGTTTCCCCTCTTCCAAAGCATGTATAGCCGCTATTGTAGTCCCTCCGGGAGAGGCAACCTTATCTCTTAAAACAGCGGGATGCTCATCACTCTCTATACATAACTTGGCAGTCCCAAGAACCGTCTGGGCGGCCAGTTTAAAGGCCGTATCCCTTGGAAGACCGTTCTTAACCCCGCCATCGGCAAGGGCTTCAATAAAAGTCAGAACATAAGCAGGACCACTTCCTGAAACCCCTGTAACCGCATCAAGAAGCCGCTCATCAACAACAGTAGTAACCCCTACACTTGAGAACATAGCTTTTGCAATCTGCATATCATCAGAAGTCGCATTACGCCCGGGAGAAATAGCCGAAGCGCCTGCCATAACAAGCGCAGGAGTGTTTGGCATAACTCTTATAACCTTGCTTTCACTTCCAAGTATCTCCTCAATTACAGCAGAGACTATCCCTGCCATAACAGATATGACAAGAGTGTTAGGAGTAACGATCTCCCTGAGCTCAGGTAAAACTTTACCAGCTATTTGAGGTTTAATTGCCAGCACCAAAACCTCAGCACCTTTTATCCTCTCAACAACCTTGATTTTGTAACACTCTTCAAGATAAGCTTTTCTCGGCTGTAAAGGTTCCTGCACTGTAATAAGCGCCTCAGGAAGCTCATTGGCAAGAAGCCCTTTTATTAAAGCTTCCGCCATATTCCCGCCACCAATAAAACCTATTCTTTTACCTATCAGTAAGTTGTCCACTTATCTCCTCCTGAGAATATCTTTTAACTGTAGGTAATTTATCCCGCAATAAAAGTCAATTCAATTAAAATATTGTATAAGATATAGAGACGACTGGATAAATGGTATATAATAAATTTCAAAGTAGGGAATGCCCAGTGGGCATTCCGAAAAGCCGGACGGCCAATGGCCGCCCCTACATTCCCCTCCTTGGAGGGGTGCCCGAAGGGCGGGGTGGTGCCTATGAGCCAAAATCTTGTGTTATTAGGCGAAATTGTTTCTTGCCTGATTATACTGTCTTGTACAATTAGGCAATTATTTTTTATGCCATTATTTCTATTAGCTGAGGTAATACCTGAGCTAATGGATAATACCATGTATGTCTGTTTCTTTATAAATAATATAATTAGGCAATGTTTAAAATCATACCAGCTTCAGATTTTTAGTTATCAACCCACTAAATAGTAGTAGTTGAAAAATATAGTTAAGCAATAAGTTAGGTAAAAGTAGAAGCTCTTTTAGCATAATATGCTTTGCAACTGTTGTT
>WQYY01000042.1 GCA_009780995.1 Desulfuromonadales bacterium | reverse complement strand
TGAGATTATTACGGGTAAGCACCGCATCAATAATGCCATACTCTACAGCCTCTTTCCCTGACATAAAATAATCACGATCAGTATCATTTTCAATCTTTTCAAAAGATTGACCTGTATGGTATGCCATCAGCTCATTCAGCTCCTTTTTCATCCTTAAGATCTCCTGAGCATGGATACTTATATCTGTTGCCTGGCCTTGGAATCCACCAAGTGGCTGATGTATCATAATTCTTGAATGGGTAAGCGCGTAACGCTTATCCTTTGCGCCGCCAGCAAGGAGAACAGCCGCCATAGAAGCAGCCTGGCCGATACATATAGTGGATACAGGCGATTTTATATACTGCATTGTATCATATATTGCCATACCTGAAGTAACGACACCGCCAGGAGAGTTGATATAAAGGTGAATATCCTTGTCAGGGTCTTCTGATTCAAGAAAAAGGAGCTGAGCAATAATAATATCAGCAACATTATCGTCAATTGCGCCTCCTAAGAAAACTATACGGTCTTTAAGGAGCCTTGAATAAATATCAAAAGAACGTTCACCTCTGCCACTTTGCTCAACAACTATTGGAACAAACATATATACCTCGTAATAAAAATTCAGATAACAAATCAGCTCTCAGAATCAGGTGTAAACTCAGTTATAACAGCTTCCGACTCCAAAAAAGCCACCGCTTTCTCTTCTCTCAAAAACTCCTTAAGGTTATCAATACTCTGCTGATCCTTTTGATAGCGGGCTTTTACCTTATCATAATCCTGCATTGCCTCTTCCGCTACCTTACGGATATATGCGTCAACATCTTCATCAATAATATTTAAAGATTCTTTCTCAGCAAGCTCATGAAGAAGGAGAGAACCTTTTATCTGATTCTCGGCAACAGGTCTGAACTGCTTTTTATAGCTATCCTCATTCATACCCATCATTTCCAGAGAGAGTCGTTGATATGCCAGGCGGTTTTTGGTGTTCTCAAGCATTGTTTCAAGCTGGCGGTCAACTAACGCTCCAGGGACTTCAAAATTATTTGCTTCAACAAGGGCATTAGTCAGACTTTCTCGCAAGGCCCCTTTTATACGGTCGTTTTCCTGCCTTTCATATGTATCACTAATTTTCTTTTTAACATCAGCTAAGGTTTCTTCACCAATCTCTTTTGCGAAATCATCATTAAGCTCAGGTTTTTCCTTTACCTTAATCACTTTCAGTGTAACGTCAAACTCAACAGGCTTACCTGAAAGCTCTTCACTATGATATTTCTCAGGAAAATTAAGTTTTATACGCTTTGTTTCATTGACTTTCATACCAACAACCTGCTCTTCAAACCCGGGAATAAAGGAATTACTCCCAAGTTCAAGCTCATGGTCGGTTGCATCACCATTTTCAAGTTTTTTATCATCAACAAAACCAACAAAATCAATTAGAACAACGTCCTTCAGCTCTGCACCCCTGTCATCCTCAACAGGCTTTAACTGGGACATCTGCTCTCTTATCTGCTCTATCCTGCTCTCTACAACCTTTTCATTAGGGACAAACTTCTCACGCTTAGCCTTAAGCCCTTTATAATTATTAACCTTAACATCAGGAAAAACCTCAACAGTGGCCGAATATTTGAAAGGCGCCCCGCTAATAAGGGTTTCAGTCTCAATTTCGGGGAAAGCAACAGGATAAATATTATTCTCCTGAATAAACTTAAAATATGTTTCGTTAAAGAGGTTCTTTACAACATCTCCATCAATCTGGCTTTGATAAGCTTTCATTATCATATCATTGGGAGCTTTACCTTTTCTAAAGCCAGGCATGGAAACTCTATTCTTTATGCCTTCAAAAACCTTCTCGATCTCCTTAGTTACACGGTCTGCCGGGATTTCAAAACTGATTTTTTTTCTGATAGAACTTATTGACTCCACATTTGCCTGCATTGCTGAACCTCTCTTTCTTATTTAGCCCTTATATTAATAGAATATCTCAACGTATTTAAATTGAAAAAAATAGCATGTACACAGTAAAAAAGCAACAGGACTGTCAAAGATAAACATTGTATAGAACCTTTTAAAACCTCTAACAACCTCTTTTAGCTATCAATAGGAAAAACACCTATCCATAAAAAAATATTGACTCAATTAAGTCCATCTGATATTTATTTAAACCTTCTGAGCGGGAATAACTCAGTGGTAGAGTGCAACCTTGCCAAGGTTGAAGTCGCGGGTTCGAATCCCGTTTCCCGCTCCAAATCAAAAAACAAACTTTGATACAAAAAACCACCCTTGACGGGTGGTTTTTTTATGCTGGAATTCGCGTAAATCTACATTTGTTGTCAATTAAATATACTGTCCCCGGAATTGTTTCTGTCCACAGAATACGCCGCAGTATTGCGATACTTACGCTATTCGTCAAATCAACCAGCCGATCACAACGTTCTTCTCATCGTAGGGCATATACAAAACGTGGACAATACTGCCCGGAGCGGTAAACGAAATACCGCTTTGCGGCACACCTGCCGTCACGGAAACGTCGTATGTACTGCCGTCCGGCCTCGTCACTTTAATATGCTGCCATATTTCACCGTTACCGTCAACAATGTTGCCGGTGGGCTTTGATTCAAGGATCACGCCTTTTGTCTCCACATGATTTGGGTTGTCCATTATGTCTAAGGCTTGCTGCGTAATCTGCTCGGTAACTAATATTTGGTCACCTACCGATATACCGTCGGAATTGGGTTTGGAATAAGAAATGGAGGAACCAAACGGCAAGTTAATTCTAATTCGATTCGGATCTTTGTACCATTCTATCTTCATTTCCTTCGGTTTGGCCGGATTGTAGCGCACCGGAAGGCGTAATCCAGGATGAAACTGTGCCATTCCCATTCTGGCTATCCCGATTGTTGCAAATTCGCTGGCTGTTATTTGCTGCCCGTCCAGCGTCGTAAACTGAACAAACAGAAAATGGCCGCTACCAGTGCCTGGAGATACAGATTTTAACATCCCCATCACCAGCGGATAGGGCTGATCGCTTTGAGCTTTTTTGCCAAACATGCCAAACATAATAATGTGCCTTTCAAATTTTTATAGAACAAGCGGGTGACCCACCTACTGTTGTTTCGCTGTTTCTGCCGTTTTTCTCGCTCCAAAACAAGTTAATAATCTAACCCGTCTTCTTTCATCCATTCTTTATCGGTAGTTTCTTGAATATATGTTGACAAAACCGTGCCACAATCTAAACACAAATCAGAATGCACACCCACAGGAAAATTGCTGTATTTATTTACTTTATACAACAATCCAACGCGTCCTCTTTCAGGTGCCGTTCTATTCCCTCTGCCACTTCCCCAAGCAACTCCTACCTCAATCCGCTCGCTTCCACATTTTGGACATTTCATAAAAGCAACCTCCGAAAATAATTATTAATACATCAGGACGCATACCCCAAATATATGTTTTGTTCATAGTCAGGCACATAAAAGGGGATATCCCGGGGGCAGTAATTTAATTACTTTACATTTGCTGTCAATTAAATATCCTGCCCCCGAAATTCTCCTTTACGATATCAGCCATTCTTATTTTTTGTAATCAGCGACAAAAAACATTTCTTTTGCCTTATCAAGAATCAATCGCGCCGTGGCGGATTTTGCTTCTTCTGTCATTGCTCTCTTCGCCATTGTGAACACCTCTGTTCTTTTGTTAAAGATTACCTTTTAAGCATATGTAGTTTCAGGGTCGTAATGCTCCAACTCGATTTCGTCTCCCGGTGTAAGAATCAGGGGATTAGGTGCCTTCCATTTTGCTGCGCGCTCTGCGTCAAATAATTTACCAGGTCTTATGTGGACGGGAATATTGTGCCTTGCACCAATCAGAGCGGCACATTTCGCCGATTCTTCAAGGCCCATAGTGACCATCCCACCACAGCAGAGAATGGCATAATCAAGCCCGAGCGATGCAAAATCTTTCATTTGCTCTGTCTTAGAAGTATCGCCCGAAGTGTATATCTTTACCCCGTCTATCAAAATCAAATAACCAACGCATTTTTTCGGATTATGCATCAGGCTTTTAGCCATAACGGCTTCTATCTTGATGCCGTCAATTGAAAACTTATGATAACGCCCATCCGTAAGCGCCTGCTTATTGGTGATTACCGTGCATCCAGGGTTTTGTTTGATAAGCCCTATCTTATTGTGATCGCCGTGCTGATGCGTGATAAGTATAATATCGGCGGGCGGTTCATACCCTCCACCAGCATACGGGTCAACATATACCACCCGTCCGTCCAACGCGGTTATACGATAGCTTGCGTGCCCTTGATAATATAATTTCGCCATTTTACTTTTGTCCTACTTGCATAATATTTAATTACTTTACATTTGCTATCAATTAAATATCCTGCCTCCGGAATATCCAACATAATACGCGGCGACGGCAGGATTTTAGAATTTATATGCCGGATTATTCACATCAAAATCATGCGGGGTAAGCCCTACATTTAACTTTATATTATGATATGAATACTCCTCTAAAAACTTATTATCCCAGTCAAAAGCCATTATTTTAACAGGAAGCATGGTTTTTTGATCAATATAAAGGTCTATAATGTGAGCATAATACCCTTTATCTTTTGGAAATTTAGCCTGAAGCCAGTAAGTATTCATACCGTTTACAACAGGCTTTCCTGCCAAAACAAAGCTGGCAGAAGGATCATTTAAACTTTTCTTATAATTACTCAAGGCAAGATCAAGAAGATGCCCGATATCAGCATCCATCATAGGATGCCTGTTATTTCTTAAGGCCCAATAACCTTTTGGATTTATAGAAGTCTTGAAAAATCCGAGACGTGCCCCCAAGTGTACCTGTAGCTCATTATCATATTTACCTGAAACGTAAATCATCTCAGCACCCTTGTTCTCTCCCTCCTGAACCTTCATATAAAAGCTGCCAGGCTTACAGTATTTAAAGAGAACATCATTATCTACCCTGATAGTGCCGTGAACCAACTCTTTTTTATCTAAAAGGCAAACCAAATCATTAAGCCTTGAGTAAGCCTTTACAGAGCTTTTCAGCAAAGAATCCACATCAGGCTCCCCTGCTTGTGCAACTATTACAAAGAGAAATAAAGACACAATCTGAATAAAAAGAATTAACTTCTTCACAAATACTCCGTTCACATTATTTAAAAAATTAAACATGGGATAATGGTTGTCATATGAGATTATTACAGAGGGTATCATCTTCACTGCAGTGCATAATAAATTTTGGCTCTTGCTTGAGAACTGAATGAAATTTATTAAGAATATCACCACGTTTCGTTAATTGTAAAACATCGGCAATATATTCCTGCTCTTTACTGTAATCAAAATTCAATTCAGCCATATCCTCAATAAAACTGTTTTCATAAAATTCAACCATCTTGGGATCATGGATACAAGAGAACTTACACAAATCTCTCCAAAAGGGGTAAAAAACAAGTAGCCTGAAAAAATCATCCACATTAGTAGCTATACGTCCCGCTGACCCTTCAGAACTACAATAACCTATGGAAAGCCTTGCAGGGCTTCCTGGACCGATAAAACCAAAAGTGCCGCCGCTGGCGTCTGTTGCAAAAACCCTGTACGGCTCTTCAGAGTAACAATGCCTGGTATCAAATTTTTTTAAAGTTTTATACAGACTGAAATCACAAAGGTAATCAATTTTCTCAGCAAGTTGAGAATCATTCTTTATAACTTCAAAATACTTTATGCTCATATATCACCTTAAATCTCCGCCGCAATATCAATACAACATAACTGGCATAAAACATTATTACCGCAACTCTTTATTGTTTATTGTTAATATTATACCTTGTCAAAAAAACAAACAAAGAACTATTTGTATAACACCTGTTCATCCTATCTGACAGGGACAAACGCGAAACGTCAAAGCAGTAGGCTACACTCTAGGCGCTCCCTTTAACAAGAAACTTCTCCGGGCCAAGGCTTTTAAGTATCGACATTGAAAGAAGTTCGCCATTCACCTCTCCATCAGCCGAGAAAAGGGGCTGAACATGCCCGCATTTTTCATCTTGAACAGCATGTCTCAAACATGGGGAGATGACCTGCCCCATAGCCGAAACCATGCAGCCTGTCGGAGCAACATTAAGAAAGAGATCCGCTCCATGCTCCAGACCGAGAATAACCTCTCCGACATACGGGGCAAGCTCTCCGACAGGCCTTAATGTTGGGAGTACTCTCTCAGCAGCTTTAAGATTATCCGTAGCAGAAACCGGAAGATGTAATCCTGCCGCCTTATAAAGTGGCTTTGCCACAAGACTCCTTAAAATCCATCTCAACCTGCTAAGATTTTTAATCTTCCCCTCATTTTCACTTATTAGTTTGAAACTCTCAGGCTTTCCCTCACCTCTGGAAACTTCAGCTTCTGCAAGTTTTATTTCACCGGACAAGCTATCTGTAGACTCCTCAATCATATAGTCAAAATAAGCCCATAAAGGAGCTACATCAATCTTAAACCTGCCAAAACCGAGGATTGAGAGAAGAGTATTAAAAATCTCCTCCCCCTGAGCAACCCGCATATATACTTCGCCTGTAACATGTATGTTCAAAGGCTTTAGGGAGCCATTATCAATTTTGCCATCCAACCAACGCTTTCTAAAACGTTTAATAGGCTTGACAACATCTCTTCCATCCAAACGGTAGGCAAAATACTTGGCAATACCAAGCCCGCCTTCAAGTTTTGTCAGAAAACGGCCAACAGCTCCGGGCCCGTGAAAATCACCAAAAGCTTTGAAAACATCTTCCTTCATCTTAAGAAAATCCGCGTAAAACTCCTCATACTCTTTTTTATCTCTGCAAACAGTTGAAGCTTGGTAATGTATATCCTGAAGTACGCTCAAAGTAATAACAGCCTGATATATTCTCAAGGTTGTCCATTCCTTAAGGCCTATGTCATAACCTTCAGCTTCTCTAGCTACCAGAAACCGCATAATCGCTTCATTGCCTGATACACAGCTCTCATCAGAACCGTCTTCTGGCAGATCAGACTGTTGTGGAAAACCATGCTCCTCTCTCCAAAACATCAGCTTATGAACCTCAACATACTGCCCCTGCCTGCATGGGCCGGTACCAGCATTATCAAAAAAAAGGAGCCTTGTTTTACCTTCGACTAAAGGATCATTTTCAGCCTTTCTCCTGCTGAAATCCTCAGCAGCCCGAATAAGATCGGCGTAAACCCCTGCCATAGGGGAACATACACTGTCTCCAACAACCTTACGTCCTAATTTAACATTCCTTTCAAGATCAAACTTTTCATAATAATTATCAATACAGGTAAAACCGGCGCCTCGTAAAACATTAGTCACAGCGCGATTATCGGAAAGAGTCGGGAAACAAATAACATCAGTTTCAGTATTAAGAGGGTGATTATTCTCAAGAGTTCTTAAGGTTCCGATTTCAAAAGGTTTCTCACTGCCAAGCTTCATTTTACTGTGAAGGCCGAGCTCTAATTGTCTTACATAAGTATTTACACGGTTCTCAAGATGTGCAAGTTCTTTAATAACCGCGTCAGACTGTATCAAAAGAAAAGGTCTGGTCTTCATAAGCTCCGCTGCCAGAGGGAGAGTAACACTGTCAGGGCCACAGCAGAAAGTAGAAATCTGCACAGCAGGCAACAGGTCATCAGACTCTTCAATCCTCCTGAAGAGAGCGGCAAGCCTGGGCTGTTTTACAACTTTATGTAATCCCTTCCTGGCTACGGCATCAAGGATAGTCAGAATAGCGTGGGGATTACGCCAATAAACGTGCTTAAACTCCTCATTTAATTCTATATCCAGAACATAACTGGGGATCGCAAGCATATCCTTATCTCTGAGAAGCCGCCTGACATGGCTATCGTAAATTCCGGGATTAAGCAGATATTCCCTGCCAACAACAAGAGCCACCCGCTGTCCCTGTTTCCAGGCCTCTTCCATAAAACCGGCAGTCATGGTGGCAACATCTTCTCTCAACTTATAATGAGCATTAAGAGCCTTTTGAACCGCCTGCAAAAGCTCTGAAATATCTGGCTTAGCATTATAAAACTCAAAAATAGGCTGTATCCGCTGAAAAAGCTGATCTGCTATAACACCAGACTCAAGATTCTCGAAATCAAGATTTAAAAGGTGAATCCGTGCATCAGGAACCTCTGTCATAGCAATACCGCGAGCAACAGCAACTCCACCCTGGTTAAGGGTACATGTTCTTCCTATACTCTTACCGTAAGTGGGAAGTTTTTCGATCTGGGTGGCCAAAATATAGCCGTGAGGCTCCCTGGCAAGCCTTAAAAATTGCCCTACAGCCCCCATATGTGGAGCACAGGAATCAATATCAAAAAACGGCTGGGCATCACTTAAATCATGATCCTGGACATTATCAACATGAACAGGGATACCTAAAGCCAGGAAAATTTGAGATAGAAAATAAGCCCACTCAGAAACAACAAAACTTCTTGGAATAACAAGGCGTTTGGGATTATCACTTTTGGGATTATGACTGTCAATATAGTCCCATATCTCCTTATACGAATCTTTGACAGGAGCTTTTTCCCTGCTTTTCTCCTTTGCTTTCGCAAAAAGCTCATTAATCGCGGAACAGCCACCAAGGGTGAAAGAAAACTGCTTACCGTCAGCCCCCTGGCATTTGAGATTAGTACGGTTGCATACAGCCTCCGGATCGCTGCACGCAGCTCCGCGGCATTGGATAATACTTTTCTCAAAATGAGCATCAAGAAAATCAGAGAGCTTCATAACCTGACACCCGGCAGGAACAGACTGTTGCATACTTCTTATAAGGCCTATACAAGCCCTGTGCCCCGGATATGGGGGGACAAGAGAATAAGCCGGCGCACCAAGATAGTCCTGCAAACGGTGAGTAACAGCAAGAGGGAGAGGATCAGAAAGCATAGTCTGACCATGAAGCAGCACAATACTGTTACCGGGAAGCTCTACCTGACTCCAGAGGGTACGTGCCATATTCTCCACAATAGCCCAGTTTGCGGAAGCAAGTATTTCCTCTCTGGGAACACCCTGAGCCTGAAGTTTCTGGGCATTTTCCATAAGAAAAACAGCACAGGTAGCATTAATCTCAAAACTCTTATCGGCCTCCATGGCAGCCTTACTGGCAGCACCAGCTCCAGGAATACCAAAAAGTGCGCTAAGAGTGTCCATAAGGCTGCCGGTGCCCGCTGAACACTTTATATTCATGGCGTTATTAAAAAGTTCTGCCTCTTTAAGGGCAATAGTAGAAATTTTCGTATCTTCACCACCAATATCAACAAGAACACAAAAATCCTCGTTCAACCCCTTAACGCCTTTCTCCTTAAGAGAGATAAGATGCTCCCTTACCCTGTCAATAGAGCCATGAGCATGGGCATAATTTTCAACCAGAACCTCAATACGGGAAGAAAGGTCAGGATAAATCCGTGACAAGGCCTCCTGCACCTGGTAACGGGCAGAGCCGGTAATACCTATGGAACGGACATGGAGAGAATTGATATCTTTCAAAACAAGCTCGGAAAAAACCCGCTTAACAGTAGCAATAGTATCTCCGGCGTTACTATAAGCGTCGAGAAACAGAATCCTTCCATTATCATCAGCCATGACAACCTTTGCCATGGTCGAACCGACATCAAGGCCTATATGAACAGGAATTCCCTCCATATTGGGAACAGAGATAATCTCCTCTGAAAACTCACGGCAGTATCGCAGATCATCAGGAGCGGAATATTTCTCAAGAAGAGAGGAAAAAGAAGGAAACTCGGCAGGGTGGCTCTCCTTAAGGAAGGAATGATCCGGCTGGCTGAGAGTGGAAACGCCAGTCTGATTAATAAACTTGTAAAGGGAATCAAGAACAGCGCTATTCTCAGGATCATAATCAAAATATTTAACACCAACACTCTTAAGGTAATCTTCAGCGCAATCCCTTACAAACTGCCATTTAAAAAAACGCCCAAGCATAAGCACCCGGTCAAAACCTTCAGGAAGCTTCCGGCAGACCTTGAGCACCTCTGACTTAAGAGTAGTAGCAAGAGCAACTTCAAGGGGAATCCCCTGATTCTTATCTGAAATAGTGGCAGAAGCGCCAAAAACGCCGCATCTGTCAGCACGGACAGCCATATTTAAACGCTTATTGCGGCCAGCCTCACCAAGATAATCGGCAAGGATACTGTCTACATCATCTCTGTCAAGCCCGAGTTTTTGCAGAACACGGTCAAGATTAACTCCTGTACCAGCGCCACAACGGGGATTAACAGCTAAAAGATCATCCTTAAGCTCCCCATTCTCATCTATTCCAACAACAGAATAGCCTGAAGCGGAAATCTCCATAACAGCAAGGGGACAGCTTACTCCTTCCTTCTCTGCAACAGATTTTTGGAGATCCTTGGCAGTAAGCCATTGAACAGCAGAATCAAGGAAAGTATAACCATTTCCCAAAGCCTGCTTAACCAGCGCGGCAAGCTTACCAACAATAAAAATCGGAGCATCTGCAGTAGTCCCAAAACGCTCCTGGATATGGTGTTCCTTAAAAAGCTCCTTCAGATCCCGGTTACTTGGAATAACATCATTTTCCAACTCATTTCCGTTAGTATCCAGAACACGAAGGCGTATATGGCTGACTCCCACATCAATATAGAGCTGCGTATTCATGTTATTAACACTATTAATCAAACTATTATCCCTCTTCGGCAATACAAAACTTAAAACCTGTATCCACCATGATTTGTAAAGTAAATTTTATAAATATATTAAAATAACAGCTACATTACAATAACATTCGCAAAAGGGGGTATATGTCTAATTGGATAGGAATAAAAAAAGGAGAGAGTATACAAAAACCTGTGAAGTCAGGCAATACCTGAGTTCACAGGTTTTGAGTAAAGAAAATAGCTTATGAAAAGGCTTTATAGTTACCTGTCTTCTATTCTTTTAAACGTAAAAGATCACAAATCCAAAATCATTGCTATCTCGTCGCAATCAGGAAACTTCACACATTTCAAACAGTCACTCCAGACTTTATGGGGAAGCTCTGACTTATCAACCACTCTAAAGCCAAGTTTGCTGAAAAATTCAGGCTTGTACGTAAGACAAAAGAGACGTTTAAGCCCAAGTTTACGCCCTTCATCTATACACGCGGTAACAACTTCCCTGCCTACCCCCTTCATTCTGTCCCCTTCGGCCACGGCAACAGAGCGTATTTCCGCCAGATCGTCCCAAAGAATGTGGAGAGCAGCAACTCCAATCAGCTCTCCATCGGCTTCAATAATATAGAAATCCCGCAATGACTCGTAAAGCTCAGAAAGGGAGCGGGAAAGCATATCCCCTTTATCTGCATAGTGGGACAGTAGCTTTTGTATTGACTTTACATCTTTTATTGACGCTTTTCTTAACATATAATTCGCTCCCTGAATATGTGACTTCGGCTTTTGGTCATATGCTGCATTAGCCTCGTCGCATTATTCCCCTCTATGGAGGGGTGCCCAAAGGGCGGGGTGGTTTACATCGGGCGGCAGATTGCCGCCCCTACATTAAATTATTGCCTAATCCTATTGCTTCTAATATAATTAGGCAATATCAAAATTTTACTACATATAACCTCTATTGTCTATAAGCTCATGTAATACCTGAGCTTACAGAAACAGCATATGAAAAAATCTTTTAAAGATGCATTGCCTAATAATACAACTATAAATACAATTAGGCAATTTTTTTTACTATCACTTGTTGGGAAACGAAAGGTAACAAAGTAAAGTATTTTACCTAATGCCACAGGATTTTGAGTTATCGACAAGGTCATGTAGGGGCGACCTGCGGTCGCCCGATATAAACCACCCCGCCCTTTGGGCACCCCTCCACAGAGGGGAATTTACAACCCTTTATTTAGCGGGTTTAACTCCACACTCCACTCTTCACACTCCACACTGGGTTTGTTAAGCCAAAAGCCTGCATCACATAACAGAAGCCTCCGCTATCATCTCCTTCGCATGTTCTCGACTTTTGTCAGTAACCGAAATCCCGCCCAGCATTCTTGCTATCTCCTCAACTCTGCCGTTCTGGTTAAGGTCACTGATTTTAGTAGTTGTCCTGCCTGATTCAACAGACTTTTCAACCTTAAAATGATGGGCAGCAAAAGCCGCAACCTGCGGAAGATGGGTTATACAAAGAACCTGTTGTTTTTTCGAAACATTCTTAAGTTTTTTACCAACCAGAGCTGAGGTAGCGCCACCTATACCTGCATCAACCTCGTCAAAAACCAGAGTCGGCACATCACTTTCAGGGTGTACCTGCTTAAAAGCCAGCATAAGCCTCGAAAGTTCCCCTCCTGAAGCTATTTTAGCCAGAGGTTTTGGCTCCTCTCCAGGATTCGCGGAAAAGAGAAATTCTACCTTTTGAAACCCTTTCTCCCCAGGACTCTCCAGATTTTGAATATCAACAACAAATTTTGCACCTTTCATAGCAAGTTGGTTAATTTCATATTGAACCCCTTTTTGAAGACGTTCCGTACCCTCCCTGCGTTCATCAGTAAGCCTGTTTCCTAATACGTCAATCTCATGCAACAACTCTTTCAGTTTTTCTTCTAGTTCAGCCTTTGACAGGTTACGGTCCTTAAGAAGTTCAAGCTCCTCATCTATCTTGTTCTTATATTCAAGAATATCACCAACAGTGTCGCCATACTTCTTTTTAAGATTCCTCATAAGGGCCAGGCGCTCATCAATCCACTGTAACCGCGCTGGATCAAGATCAATACCTGATATATAATCCCGTAAAGAGAGCGATGCGTCCTCCAATTGCAAGTATGCAGCTGACAGAGCCTCAGATACGGGAGAAAGAGAACTGTCAATAGCTGCAACCGACTGTAGTTGGGCTATAGCCTGTTGAAGAGCGCCAAGAACTGTTATCTCACCATTATATAAAAGATCATATCCGCTGCTGCTCGCTGCAAGGAGTTTTTCAGAGTGAACAAGAATATTCAGCTCCTGCTCAAGATTAACCTCCTCTTCAGGAGCGAGCCCAGCTTTCTTTATCTCATCAGACTGAAAAGAGAGGAGATCAATACGTTGTCCCGCGTCACGCTCCCCCTCGTCAAAAGCCTTAATCCTTTTCAGAGTTTCAATATATCCGGCATATACTTCTCTGTAGCTTTCAACCAGACCACCCAAGCCTGAGCAGTCATCAAGAAGATCCAGATGCTTTTCAGAGCGCAAAAGCGTCTGAGATTCGTGCTGGCCATATATATTGATAAGTTTGGAAGCAATATCACCCAAAATAGAGATAGTTGAAAGAGCGCCGTTTATAAAAACACGGTTCCTCCCGGAGCGGTTAATAATACGCTTCACTAAAAGCTCGTCTTCACACTCTATCCCCTGTTCTCTTACTGTTTCTATAACAGGAGAAGAGAGTTCAAGAGTAAATAAGGCTTCAACAGTAGCCTCTTCAGCCCCAGTACGGATAAGATCGCCACTTGCCCGGCCGCCAAGAACGAGGTTCACAGCGTCAATAATAATAGACTTCCCTGCCCCTGTCTCTCCTGTAAGGATATTCAGCCCTTCATAAAAAGAGACATGCAGAGAGTCTATAATTGCAAAATTTGTAATGTTAAGGTCTGTTAGCATATATATTTCTGACTTCGGCTTTTGGCCATATGCGATGTTGCCTGCGTCGTGTCTTATTTCCCGTAGGGAATGCCCAGTGGGCATTCCGAAAGGCCGGACGGCCAATGGCCGCCCCTACAAGCCTAGCCTATGAACCAAAATCCTGTGTCATTAGGTAATATGGGTTATTGCCTAATCCTATGCAATTTGTACTATTAGGCAATAATAGTTTTATATCATTCTTCCTGTTAGCTGAGGTAATACCTGAGTTAGCAGATAATATAGTATTTTACATTTCTTGCCTAATTTTCATTTTTTCATACAATTAGGCAACGTTTATAAAAACATAGCGGGTTTCGATTTTTGTTTTCCAACAAGGCCGGCAAGGAGTAGGTCACGAGACGTATGTAGGGGCGCACAGTGTGCGCCCGAAACCACCCCACCCTTCGGGCACCCCTCCACAGAGGGGAATTTACATCAGCGTTCGCCCCATTTAAGTTTTTTTCTCAGTATTTCAAAATAATCCCGCTCTTCTGAAACAACAAGCTTTGCACTATGCCTTGCCCGCTTTACAGTTACAACATCACCGGATTTAAGTTCTGTTCCTACCTGGCCGTCCAGAGTGAGATATATATCCTCATCATCAAGAGAGGTTACAGTGACGGTAATAACAGAGCTTCCTTCAAGAACAATAGGCCTGTTAGTAAGGATATGCGGGCATATAGGCGTAACAATCATGCAGTTCATTGTAGGATAAAGTATAGGGCCGCCGGCAGCCAGTGAATATCCTGTGGAGCCGGTAGGCGAAGATATAATAAGGCCATCAGCCTTAAAGGTAGTAAGTTCAAATTCGTCAACCATTGTAGCCAAGTCTATAATCCTGGCAAGAGCTCCCTTATTTATTACAACATCATTCAAAACAAGGCGGGAACCCATATCAACCCCATTTCGCGTAAGTGTTGATTTAAGCAAGACGCGATTCGAGACCCTGAAATCTCCTTTAAGACAACGTTCCAAGGCGGCATACATTTCTTCAACGGTAACTTCAGTAAGAAAACCGAGGCTTCCCAGATTGACTCCCAAAATAGGGAGATTTCTCTCTCCAATAAGCCTTACTGTTGAGATAAGAGTTCCGTCCCCCCCCAAAACAACGGCAAGATCAGCCTCTTTCAGAATGTTTGCTGTTTTGGTAGCGGTAATCCCAAGATGCCGTGCCAGATGTGGCTCCACCAAAGCCTTAATCCTTTTCTTTTTGAGCCAGTCAACAAGCTCTCCGGCAACCCCCTGGCATCGCGGATTGTGAACTTTGGCAAAAATCGCAATTTTTTTCATTGGACTTCACCCTTTTTACCCATATAATTAATAGGTTAAGTAGCATAAATCAACATAGTGTGTCTATGGAAATTAAAAATGGCAAAAAATATTAAACCTGAACCGGCAGTTGAATTAGATCCTACAATACAGATCATAAAATCATTCCTTGAACATCTGGAATACACTTTGGGAAAAGATAAGTATTCTGCGACAGAGACAGATGCAATGCAAGCCCTGTCGTATGCTGTCAGGGACAAATTAACAGAGCGGTGGCTTGATACGCAGGAGTCCTACTATAAGAAAGACTATAAACGGGTATACTACGTCTCTATGGAGTTTCTTATAGGGCGGACTCTTGAAAATGCCCTTATAAACCTTGGTATGCTAGACGATTTTAAAAACGCAATGGAGCTGATAGGGTATGACTTTGATAAAATCGCAGAGATTGAGGCTGACGCAGGTCTCGGAAACGGCGGATTAGGGAGGCTGG
>WQYY01000041.1 GCA_009780995.1 Desulfuromonadales bacterium | reverse complement strand
ATGCGTAGGGGCGCACTGTGTGCGCCCGCATTTGTGTTTTAAGCTTTTTGCATTTCGAGTACGATTAAATGGGCATTTTCATTGGCATGAATCGTTATATCCTGCTCAACGATTTCCATTGCATCTCTTGCTACCAGCGAATGCTCACCAATTTTTGCTGCACCTTCGATTAGTACAAGATAGGCTTGACGTCCCTTTGCGACTTTGAATTCCAAATCTTTACCTTTGGATATTTCGGTAACAGAAATATCCATATCAGCGTGAATATGAATAGGTGCCGACGAATCTGGACTGCCAACAATCGGAAGCCATTTATCAGTCCTGTCTTCCCATTTAAACCGGTGATCTCCGTAATTGGGCTTGTATCCTTTCTTATCCGGTAATATCCAAATTTGCAGGAAACGCAATAATTTATTGCCAAGATTGTACTCGCTATGTAGTACACCGGTTCCTGCGCTCATATATTGTACCTGTCCCCGTGACAGTGTCTGCTTGTTATTCATACTGTCAGCATGGGTAAGCTCTCCATCAATCACATAGGAAATAATCTCCATATTTGCGTGTTGATGTGTATCAAATCCGGTACCTGGCTGTACAAGGTCATCGTTTACGACTCTAAGAATACCAAATTGTACATTGTTAGGATTGAAGTATTCTGCAAAAGAAAAATGAAAATGGCTATCAAGCCAATTATGCTTACCACGCCCCATTTTTGTATGATCGATATAACGTAACATATTAATATCTCCTTTATTTTTTATTGAAATTTTTGTCTATAATCCAACAAAAGCACCAGCATCAAACATGATATCTAAAAAGTCTTCTACTGCTTCACTTCGGTTCCAATCCCGCTGCAATTCACATACTAGCTGCGGAATTGTGATAAGTTGTGCGCCTGCCTGTTCTATACGACGCAAGGCGATGTTGTGCGCCAATTCAGTTGTGCCGCCTATAGCATCAACAACCGGATAAACCTCATAGCCTTCACGTAGCGCATCAAGAGTTGGAAAAGCCAGGCATGCTTCTGTCCAGAGGGCGCACATAATCAGTTTTTTGCGTTCTGTCGATTTAACTGCCGCGCAAAATTCAGCATCTTCCCAGGCGTTGATTGAAGTACGGTCGTAAGATGGTACCCCTGCAAGAATTTTCCGCAAAGGTGGAATGGTTTCCTGATTTCGCGTTGTGGCAACATTGACCGTTGAAAGCAGAATAGGTAAACCATAGGCTTTAGCTGTTCGTGCTACAACAATGATATTGTGAATGAGCTGGCTGATATTGATAGAATTGACAGAGTGAATTTGTGTCGGCTGGTAATCAATAATTGCCAGTGCTGCATTCTCTGGGGTTAGCAGTGCGTCGTTTTTGGCATTTCTGATAGGTTTGACGCTAGCCATATAAAGTCCTCCTTTTTAATAAATTTTTTCAACAGCTTGGTAGCTCACAGCAGTGGGCTTTTATTATGAATTGTCGAAAAATCATTGCTTATTTATTCTTTTTTATCCTGCATATGTTTTTCAATACGCCTATCAGGTACAACCCAAGGAATCAGGGAGATCAGACAGAAAAGAATGACAGCAGGCGGCCAGAACCAACCGATTATTAAGCCGATAACAATAACCCCAATAGTGAAAGCGGGTTTTTTTGAGCCAACCAATGAACGATACAGTGTACTTTCTTTACTGTGTTCCCGCAGAAGAGAGTAGGCAAGGAAGACCCAGACTACATCTGCTGCCAGCATCAAAACCCCATAGGTGATTTCCGCAGCTCTTGAGGTTAGGTATTCTCCTACCCATACTGTTGTAAACGGAAAGAGTGAAATACAAAACAACAGTATGATATTCCACCACAAAATCCGTCCTGAGACCACTTTGGCAGCTTGAAAGAGATGATGATGGTTGTTCCAGTAAATGGCGAGAGTCGCGAAGCTGATAAAATAGACTAAGAAAGAATGCCGTAATGCCCATAAGTCAGCAAAAGTTGCGCCATCAGGCCGTTTAAGTTCCAACGCCAAAATGGTCATGATTATTGCAATCACTGCGTCAGTGAAGGCTTCTAAGCGGGTTTTTCCCATTATTGATTAAGCCCGTTGCTCAGTGGCTTTTCCTTGCCATATTTTTGTGTATAGCATTCGTCGTCATATGGCATTTCAATCAAATAGAGATGCGCATAACGTTCAGTAGTAATGGTTACGTCTTGTTTGATGATTTCCAGAGCATCACGCTCTACCATCTCAATATCTTCAACTTTAGCGTCACCTTCCAACAGTGTCATATATGCCTGACGGTTTTGCCCGATCTTGAAATCAATGCTCTCACCAGCCGATATGACGGTAGCATACACGTTAACATCTGCATGAACTTTAATAGGCGCAGCGCTTTCGGAATTGTCATAGCTACTTGCTATGGGAAGCCATTTATCGATTCTATCTTCCCAGACAAAACGATAATCTCCATAATTAGGATTGTAGTCGTCTTTATCCGGGGAAATCCACATTTGCATAAAACGCAATTCGCTGGATCCCCAATTTAATTCACTGTGAGTGATACCGGTTCCGGCGCTCATATATTGTACTTGCCCTCGTGTCAGAGTATGAGCGTTGCCCATGCTGTCTTTATGGGAAAGCTCGCCATAAATTACGTAAGAGAGAATCTCCATGTCCTTGTGGGGATGGGTACTGAATCCTGCGCCGACTTGCACAGTGTCATCATTAAGTACGCGAAGGGCACCAAACCTGATGTTGTCTGGATTATAATATTCTGCAAAGGAGAAGTGGAAATGACTGTCAAGCCAGCCATGCACACCACGCCCCATTTTTGTATGATCTATATGACGTAACATATGGAATCCTTTATTCCTTAATATTATATTTTTTTATTAATAGTATTGTAACGTAGTTATGTTGGAATGCAATTAGACGGGTTATTTTAATATTAAAATAATATTGGGAAGTATTGCCTAATTCTATTAATTATTGGAGTGTCGTGTAATACTGATATTATTATGTGGTATGATCGTGATTACTTATTAGCTCAGGTCTTATCCGAGCTAATATAAAATATAGCATGAAAAAAACCTTCAAACTATCTTGCCTAATTATATAAACAGTAAGAGGATTAGGCAAGCGTTGTCGGGCGACCAGGGACGGTCGCCCCTACATAATGACACAGGATTTTGGCTCATAGGCCAAGCAGCAGAGGAACAGGTCACGAGGCGAATGTAGGGGCGCACTGTGTGCGCCCGATAATCGGGCGACTGCAAGTCGCCCCTACAAAGTATTGAGTGGCCTGTGACGATGGCAACGCAGCAGATGCCCAAAAGCCGAAGTCATAAAATATTCAGCGTTCTCTTAGCCAACTCCACCTCATCCGGATCACCTGTATATTTACCTTTATCGTCGGATAGCTTAACAGCTTTCTGCCAGCTCTTTTTCTCTGTTAGTTTAACTGCTGTCAGCTTAGTTACAATATTCATCGGCTTTACATTGGTGACATCACAGGTAAGGAAAGTGCCTATGCCGTAGTTATCGTTTATTTTCCCCTGGCAATAGTTATGGATATCTATTGCCTCTTCCGTGCTTAATCCATTGCTGAAGGTTACTGATTTAGTTAGAGGGTTTATATTCAGCTCCCTATATTTAGCAATGATTCTGTCCACTGCTTCAAAATTATTTCCGCTATCTATTCTCAGTCCATCAAAGAGCTTAGCGTATTTTTTACTAAAATTCTCCTGAAAAGCATTCCAGCCGTAAGTGTCGTAAAGGAATGTGCCGAGGTCAGAGTCAAAAGCCTCCTGCCAATACTTCATGGCAAGGAAGTTAGCTTCTTTGTATCCAAATATAGCCCCGCAGAAACTTATTAACTGGTGGCTCATTGTTCCGATCGGGATCAGATCAAATTTCATCGCAAAGAAAAGATTTGATGTACCTGTAAACTGCCCCTTTTTCTCCTGACAGGTACGATTTGTTTCAATAAGGCTCTTTATTACCAACTCATGATGATTAAAAGAGAATCTTCTGCGTGTTCCGAATTCGGCAAATGATAATCCGTTTTCTATAAGTTTGATTCCCTTTTTCAAGGACTTTTCATACTCTTGCTCAGAGTCATAGCTTTTCATATCTCCGTCAACCATATGTTTCAGTTCAGAGACAACAGCCAGAATAGGAATCTCCCAAAATATGATTTTCCAGAGGAGCCCCTCACCGCTGATATGTAAATGTCCACTTTGATCCTGGCTTACAGTTATCTCATCAGCGTCAAATCGATAGCCTCTGAGAAAGGTGTAAAACCAGTTAGGAAGGTAATAACACCTTTTCGTCATATAGGATATTTCTTCATCAGTTACAACAATTGATTCCATTGCTTTTAGCTGTTCTTTTACCTTTTCTGCGAATCCTGTCGGATAAACAGTATTGTTTCGGTCTACAAAGGTATAGTGGCCGTATGCTCTGGGGAATTTGTTTAAATAGAGATAGCAGACACTGAAGGTGTACATGTCGTTGTCGGTAAAATGGTTGATGATCTGGTGTTCCATAGGTACCTCAGAGTTTTATATGGCTTTGGCTTTTGGCCATATACGGCGTTAGCCTTATCGCGTTATTCCCCTCCTGTGGAGGGGTGCCCGAAGGGTGGGGTAGTTAACGCCTGTAGGGGCGGCAATTTGCCGCCCGCAATCACAATCAATGAAACGACGGGCGGCAGGTTGCCGCCCCTACATAAAACCTTGCGTCATAAAGTATATAAAAACCTGTAAAGTCAGGTGTAGCCTGAGCTTACAGGTTTTTGCTGCCCTTGTTTAAAAGAATAAAGCGGCCATGTTAGGCCGCTTTCTTACTGCTGGAGCCGATGAGCGGATTTGAACCGCTGACCTGCTGATTACGAATCAGCTGCACTACCCCTGTGCTACTTCGGCAATACTGCTATTATCTAACGGACTTTAGCAATTCAGTCAACTATTCTTTACAAGGCTTATATATGCTGATTTTCCATAGCATCGTCCATTACTTTATATGCGCAAAACTCACCGCACATAGTGCATGCTCCGTGATCTGCCACTCCTGATTCACTCCGCATCTGCTGGGCTTTTTCAGGATCCAGAGCCAAGTTAAACTGGCCTTGCCAGTCCAGCTTTTTCCTGCATTGTGCCATAGCAATATCTTTCTCAATAGCCCCATTCACGCCTTTCACGATATCCGCGGCATGAGCGGCGATTCTTGAAGCTACAACTCCATCTCTTACATCCTGAACCGACGGGAGTTTAAGATGCTCGGCAGGGGTTACATAACAAAGAAAGTCAGCTCCTGCTGAGGCTGCTATTGCTCCGCCTATCGCGCATGTTATATGGTCATACCCCGGAGCTATGTCTGTTACAAGAGGCCCCAGTACATAAAACGGGGCTCCGTGGCAGAGACGTTTCTGCAAGAGTATGTTAGCTTCAATCTGATTAAGCGGCATATGTCCAGGGCCTTCTATCATTACCTGTACTCCGGCATCCTGAGCCCTTTGGGTCAACTCTCCTAAAAGGATTAGTTCATAAATCTGCGCCCTGTCTGTGGCGTCTGCCAGACAGCCGGGGCGAAAGCCGTCACCAAGGGAGAGGGTCATATCATACTCTTTTGCTATTTCTATCAGTCTGTCATAATGCTCAAAAAGAGGATTTTCAGCGTTGTTGTAAGCCATCCACTCTATTGTAAAGGCTCCGCCTCTGGAAACAACATCCATTATCCTCCCTTCGGTTTTCATCCGTTCGACAGTACCACGGGTTACTCCACAGTGGACTGTTATAAAGTCAACTCCATCTTCTGCATGTTTGATTATACCCGCGAAGATGTCGTCAACCGTCATATCGACTATTGCTTTATTTTTAAGACGAATAGCGTCCAAAGCAGCCTGATACAAAGGGACTGAGCCTATACATGCGTTGGTTTCGGCTATTATGGCTCTCCGTATTTCATCAACTGGCCCCCCTGTAGAGAGATCCATTATGGCGTCAGCGCCGTACTTAACCGCTACTCTTGCTTTTTCAAGCTCCTTGAAGATATCAAGGTCATCTGCAGAGGAGCCTATATTCGCATTTACCTTTGTACGGAGACCTTTTCCTACAGGAAGGTGAACTCCGTTTGTATGCTTTATATTGTGGCAGATTATAATGTTTCCTTCTGCAATTCCTTTTTGTATGAACTCAGGCGTAACCCCTTCGGCAATAGCGGCTTTTTTCATGCTTTCTGTTATCACGCCTTTTTTGGCTTGTTCAAGCTGGGTCATTTATGCTCCTTGAAATTCTTAATTTATAGTTTTTTTGTAATTTTTACGGAAGCTGCATAGTGGTTTACCGGACTATGCCCTTTCCCTAGAGGTACGGCGAATTTTATAGCTTCTGTTATAAAGTCTTTTCCTTTTTTTATGGCGTCAGGTAAAGGATACCCCAACGCCAGATTGGCGGATATGGCTGAAGCCAGTGTGCATCCTGTACCATGGGTATTAGTTGTATCAATCCTTGGCGAATTATAAAAGATAAAATTTTTTCCGTCAAAAAAGAGGTCAATCGCTTCAATCCCCGGGAGATGTCCGCCTTTCAGAAGGATATTTCTGCTCCCCATATTGCGGAGCTTCAAAGCAGCCTCTTTCATATCATTCCTACAGGTTATGGATATGCCTGTAAGAGTCTCTGCTTCAGGAATGTTTGGCGTAAGGAGATACGTTACAGGGAGAAGCTTCTCTTTCATACAGGCTACTGCTGAACTATCAATAAGACTAGCGCCCCCTTTGGCTATCATCACCGGATCCATTACCAGAATAGGCTTGTTAAATTTCAGCAGTTTATCCGCGACTATCTCCATCATCTCGGCGGAAAAGAGCATACCTGTTTTTACTACGTTTACAGGTATATCTGACAATACGGATTCAAGCTGGCTTGCTACAAACTCCGGCGGAACAGGGTGAATTCTGTTAACTCCCAAAGTGTTCTGAGACGTCAGCGCGGTTACTACAGATGCGGCATAAGCCCCCAGAAGAGTTACTGTTTTTATATCTGCCTGTAGACCAGCTCCGCCACCTGAATCGCTTCCCGCTACTGTTAAAACAGATCCCTTTGGAGCCATGTTTTTTCTGTTAAAGAGCAGAGATAGTTCAGCAGCGGCGGTTCCGGGGGTTTTATCAGACATTACAGAAGATATGACCGCTGTAAAATCCGCTCCTGCATTGATTACTTCTCCAGCGTTGTCCCGTGTAATTCCGCCTATAGCTACTATAGGAATATTTATCTGCGGCCTTATCTTTACGAGTTCCTCAACACCGGCAATTTGCGATACATCTTTGCTGTTTGTAGGAAACATAGCTCCAAAGCCTATATAGTCCGCTCCTGCTTTTTCAGCTTTAAGAGCCTCTTCCATGTTATGAGTAGACAGACCAAGGATAAGCTCTTCACCCATAAATTCTCTTATCTTTAGAGGGTCTCCGTCGCCCTGGCCTATATGAAGACCGTCTGCTCCAACTGCCAGAGCAAATTCAGGATCATCATTAATAATAAACGGGATACCGGTTTTATTGCAGAGCTCTTTCAGTTTTTCAGCGATTTCCATTTTCTTTTCAATGCTGAACTGCTTTGGACGGAATTGCAGAACAGAGATATGCGGGAGGGCTTTCCCGACACGCTCTATGAGATTCTCATCATGGTCGGTAATGAGGTATACGCCATTAATATGGTTAGTGAATTTTTGTTTAATCGCTCTGTTCATAATAAAAAAACCGCGGCAGAAAAAGCGCGGTTTCCAGAACGTTTTGAAAGATTTTATTCCGGTCGCTTCCCTCCGCCGGTATTATCCGGATCAGGTATTTGGGGTTCGGAGCTTGCTTTATCGCCGCTCCATCTCAGTTCTAATGAACTCCCCCAGCAGACTTATTTTGTATGAACAAAAACTAGAACATAATTGCCTGTAAGTCAATGTTTTTCAATAGGATATCTTTCTATTGCAAAACTCAATTTCTTATGTGAATACTGTTCCGAATTTGCCCGAATGATTGGAGCATATAGATGAAATTTTTTCTCAAATTATTTACCGTTCTGTTTATTGTTATTACACTGTTTGCTGGTAGCGCAAATGCCGGTGTTGATGAAGGTATAGCGGCGTACAAAGCAGGAAATTTCACAAAAGCTCTGAATGAATTTAAACCGTTTGCAGAAAAGGGAAATGCGAAAGCAGAATATTATTTGGGAATAATGTATGAAGATGGCTGCGGAGTGGCACAAAATTACCAGGAAGCTTTTACATGGTTAAAAAGAGCTGCCGATCAGAACTATGCTGATGCACAGCATAATTTGGGAAATATGTATGTAGAAGGAAATGGAGTAGAGCAAAATTACCAAGAGGCCTTTAAATGGTTTAGAAAAGCGGCTGATCAGAATCTTCCCATTGCACAATTTAGTTTGGGGTTTATGTATGAAAATGGTAATGGAGTGACACAAAATTATCAGGAAGCTTTTACATGGTACCAAAAGGCTGCCGATCAGGGGGAGCCACTGGCACAAATTAGTTTGGGACTCATGTATTTACATGGTGAAGGTATAACACAGGATTATTTGGAAGCTTTTAAATGGTTCAAAAAAGCAGCTGATCAGGATATTGTCCCTTACGCACAATTTTGGCTGGGAACTATGTATTACGATGGAAAAGGAGTGGCGCAAAACTATCAGAAGGCTTTTCAATGCTTTAAAAAAGCCGCTGATCAGGGTGATTCTAATGCACAATATCAGTTGGGATATATGTATTACAGTGGAAAAGGAGTAACGCAAAATTACCAGGAAGCTATTATATGGTTAAAAAAAGCGGCTGAGCAGGGTGACACTAATGCTCAAAATGCCTTAGAGGAACTAGGGATAAGTTATTAAGTTTATTCAAGCCTAAAAAGAAGAATATTTGGAGGAAAAAAATGAAATTTTTTCTTAATTTATTTGTTGTACTGTTTATCGCTGCCACATTGTTTGCCGGTAGAGCAAATGCCGGTCTTGATGAAGGGATATCGGCATACAAAGCAGCAGATTACGCAAAAGCTCTAAAAGAACTTCAACCCCTTGCTGAACAGGGCAACGCTAAGGCCCAATATATTTTGGGGAATATGTATTTCTATGGAGAAGGTGTAAATCAAGATTATCAAGAAGCTTTCAGATGGATTAAAAAAGTAGCTGAACAGGGTGATGCCGAGGCACAATATATTTTGGGAACTTTTTATTTTTTTGGGAAAGGAGTAGCTCAAGATCAACGAGAAGCTTTTACATGGTTAAAAAAAGCTGCTGATCAGGGTGATCCGGATGCACCATATAGTTTGGGCATTATGTATTATTATGGAGATGGAGTGGCACAAGATAAACAAGAGGGCGTTGCATGGTACAAAAAAGCGGCTGACCGTGGTAATGCAGATGCACAAAATGCTTTGAAGGAGCTGGGGATAAATTATTCAATTCAGAAAAAAGAATAGTCGGGAGATATAGATGAAATTTTTTCTTAAATTATTTGCCGTATTCTTTATTGCTGCCACATCGTTTGTCGGTAGCGCAAGTGCCGGTCTTATTGAAGAAGGGGTAGCGGCTGACCAAGCGAGAGAGGCTGATAAAGCTAATGCCGCTACACCAGTTGATTTGGGAATTATGTCATACTCGTACACAAAAACGGCAGATCAAACTGCTGCCTCTTTAAAATATGAGTTAGGAATGCGTTATTATGGAAGTGGAGCGACAAAAGATAAACAAAAAGCTTTCAGATACTTCAAAGAAGCCGCTGAACTAGGATATGCCAAGGCGCAATATGCACTAGGACTCATGTATTTTTATGGAGAAGGTGTAGCACAAGATTATCGAGAAGCTTTTGTATGGTTCAAAGAAGCGGCTGAGCAAGATTTTCCCACTGCACAATTTTGGATGGGGCAAATGTATTATCAAGGAATAGGTGTAGCGCAAGACTACCGGGAAGCTTTTAAATGGTTAAAAAGAGCGGCTGATCAGGGCATTGCTGTAGCTCAATATAGTTTGGGACGCATGTATTTTTATAGAGAAGGCGTGGTACAAAATTATCAGGAGGCTTTTAAATGGTACACAAAAGCAGCTGATCAGGGTTTTGCCGATGCACAAATTGGACTGGGAGTGATGTATGCAGAAGGGAGTGGAGTAACGAAAGATCCCCAGGAAGCTTTTAAATTGTTCAGAAAAGCGGCTGATCAGGGACATGCTGATGCACAAAATAATTTGGGCGTTATGTATAGGGATGGGAATGGAGTAGCAAAAAATCCCCAAGAATCTATCATATGGTTCAAAAAAGCAGCGGAGCAAGGCTTCCCTCTAGCGCAACTTAGTTTAGGAGTTATGTATTGGCAGGGAAAGGGAGTAGCGCAAGATAAACAAGAAGCCATTGCGTGGCTTAAAAAAGCAGCTGAGCAGGGTAATGGCCAAGCTCAAAATGCTTTGAGGGGACTAGGGGTAAGTTATTAAGTTTATTTAAGCCAGGAAAAAGAATAGTTGGGAGATATAGATGAAATTTTTTTTCAAATTATTTGTCATTCTGTTTGTTGTTGCCACGTTGTTTGCTGGCACTGCAAATGCCGGTGTTGGTGAAGGGATAGCAGCTTACCAAGTAAAAGATTACGCAAAAGCTCTAAATGTATTTAAATCTCTAGCTGAACAAGATAATGCGGAAGCACGATTTTACTTGGGAAAGATGTATTACAATGGAGAAGGAATAGCACAAGATAAACAAGAAGCCATTAAATGGTATAAAAAAGCAGCCGAACAAGGCTATTACAAGGCACAATATAATTTAGGGTACATATATTATAATGGGGAAGGAGCAGCGCAAAATTATCAGGAAGCTGTTAAATGGTGGGGAAAAGCAGCTGATCAGGGCTCTGACAGGGCGCAAAATAATTTAGGAGTCATGTATTATAAGGGAGAAGGAGTAACGCAAAATTACCAAGAGGCTTTTAAATTGTACAAAAAAGCGGCTGATCGTGGTTATGCTAATGCACAATATAATTTGGGAAGCGTGTATCGCAAGGGAGAAGGAGTAACTCAAAATTACCAGGAAGCTTTTACATGGCTCAAAAAAGCGGCTGATCAAGGCCTTGTTGATGCGCAATATGATTTAGGAGCCATGTATAGCAGAGGAGAAGGAGTAGCGCAAAATAAACAAGAGGCTTTTACGTGGTACAAAAAAGCGGCTGAGCTTGGCTTTGCTCCCGCTCAATATAATTTGGGAGCCATGTATTATAGAGGAGACGGAGTAACGCAAAATACTCAGGAAGCTTTTACATGGTTCCAAAAAGCAGCGGATCAAGGCCTTGCCGAAGCACAAGATGTTTTGAAGAAGCTAAGAATAGACTGAGTTATTAAGTTCATTCAAGCCAGAAAAAAGAATATTTGGAGGGAAAAGATGAAATTTTTTCTCAAATTATTTGTCGCATTGTTTATTGCTACCATTTTGCTTGCTGGTAGTGCAGATGCTGGCCTTAATGAAGGGGAGGCGGCCTATGAAGCAGGAGATTACGCAGAAGCTTTAAAGGAACTCCAACCCCTTGCTGAACAGGGTAATGCGGAAGCAGAATATTATATGGGACGTATGTATGCTAATGGATACGGAGTTGCGCAGAATTATCAGGAAGCTATTAAATGGTATACGAAAGCGGCTGATCAGGGTAATGCCGGGGGACAGTATGGTTTGGGACTAAGGTATCATAGGGGAACAGGAGTTGCGCAAGATTATCAGGAAGCTTTTAAATGGTACAAAAAAGCGGCTGATCAGGGCTTTCCCCAAGCGGAAACTAATTTAGCATCCATGTATTATGGAGGAGAAGGAATTGCGCGAAATTACCAGGAGGCTTTTAAATGGTACACAAAAGGGGCGGATCAAGGTATGGATGCTGCACAATTTGCTTTGGGACGCATGTATGCCAATGGAGAAGGAGTAGTACAAAATAAGGACGAGGCTTTTAAATGGTTTAAAAAAGCAGCTGATCATGGTTATGCCCCTTACCAATATAGTTTGGGGGCCATGTATTATAAAGGAGAATTAGTAGCGCAAGATAAGAAGGAAGCTTTTGAATGGTTCAAAAAAGCAGCTGAGCAAGGTTACCAGATAGCTGTCAAATTAATCAAAAAAGCAGCTGAGCAAGGCTATACTCCTGCGCAATATAGTTTGGGGATCATGTATTATAATGGAGCAGGAGTGGCGCAAGATAAACAGGAAGCCTTGACATGGTTTAAAAAAGCGGCTGATAAAGGTAACGCCGATGCACAGAATGCTTTGGGATATATGTATAGCAAAGGAGATGGAGTAGCACAAAATTACGAAGAAGCTTCTGCTTGGTACAAAAAAGCTAATGCCAGTGAACAATTTAATTTAGGAGCTATGTATTATAAAGGAGACGGATTACCACAAGATAAGAAGGAAGCTTTTACATGGCTCAAAACAGCGGCTGATCAGGGCGATACTAAAGCACAAGTTGGTTTGGGGTCTATGTATGCCCAAGGAGATGGGGTAGCACAGGATTATCAGGAAGCTATTAAATGGTATACAAAAGCGGCTGAGCGGGGCTTTGCTCCCGCTCAATATAATTTGGGGCTCATGTATTATAAGGGGGAAGGAGTGGCGCAAAATTACCAGGAGGCTTTTACCTGGTTCAAAAAAGCTGCTGATCGGGGTAATGCCAGAGCACAACTTACTTTGGGGTCTATATATGTCACAGGAAATGGAGTAGCGCAAAATTATCAGGAAGCTTTTATATGGTGGAAAAAAGCTGCCGATCAGGGCATTGCCGATGCGCAGAATAATTTAGGAGTTATGTACAGAGATGGAAATGGAGTAGCACAAAATTATCAGGAAGCTTTTACGTGGTTCAAAAAAGCAGCTGATCAAGGTCTTGCCCTTGCACAACTCAGTTTAGGAGCTATGTATATGAATGGGAAAGGAGTAGCCCAAGATAAACTACAAGCCATTACATGGCTCAAAAAATCTGCTGAGCAGGGTAATAGCCAAGCTCAAAATGTTTTGAAAGGACTGGGAGTAAGTTATTAAATAATATAATAATATAATCAGGCAATTTTTAGAACGTTACAGTGTATACCATGAAAACCTATGAGCTCAGGTATTACCTCAGCTCATAGGAATTAAGACATTGAAAAATCAGCCGAAATGGTATTATATAATTGTATAATTAGGCAATATTACTTTTTTGAGTTCGGAGTGTGAAGAGTGGAGTGTAAATTCATAATGCACAATGCATAAGGCATAATGAATTTTTAACTATGCATTATGAATTATGCATTGCTCTGTAACCTCTGTCCCTCTGTGAGAGCCATAAAATCAGATAATTTTTTTAAATTAAGGATAAAATTTATGGAAACATTAAATAAAGTTGCGAAGATTACGCTTCTTTTCTGGTTAATGAAAGTCGTTGCGACAACTCTTGGCGAAACGCTGGGCGATTTCATTTCGATGACTTTAAATCTCGGGTACACTGTAGGGATAGCCATTACCCTGTCATTTTTTCTAGTAGTGTTGCTGACACAGCTTAGCGTAAAAAAGTATATCCCGCCTCTGTATTGGCTTGTCATAATAGCTACTACCACTCTTGGAACCGAAATTTCAGATTTTATGGATAGGACTTTGCATCTGGGATACGCTCTGGGTAGCCTTCTGCTTGTTGCGTGCCTGTTTACAGCATTATTCCTGTGGAAGAGAAAGTATAAAAATCTTGAGGTTTACCCGATTGCGGATAGGGTAAAAGAGACTTATTTTTGGGTAGCGGTTTTGTTTTCTAACAGCTTGGGCACGGCTTTTGGCGATTTCCTGAGCGATAATTTAAATCTCGGCTTTCTGCATGGAGCAATAGTCACCGGCTTGGTGATTCTTATAGTGGTTACGCTGCATTACTTTACTAAAATCAACCGTATAGTGCTATTCTGGACAGCTTTCATTTTCACCCGGCCGTTTGGGGCGACTTTCGGCGATTTTCTGACAAAACCTATATCAATGGGTGGAATGAACTTCAGCCGCCTCACGTCTTCGCTTGTATGTGCCGCTATTATAGCGGTGTTGTTGTGCGTGGAATATAGGCGAAGTAGAACATAATCCTTCCAATCCATTATTCAACTGCAAAATGCGCGAAAATTGTGTTTTTTCACCACAAAGGTCACAAGGCGTTGAATTTTAGCCTGATAGGGCTTGATTTCCATAACCGCAGGTCAACGACCTGCGGCTGGACAACTCAATAATCCCACTGCCTGAAAGGCAGGACTTTTTTCAATCTTGCAACTAATATTGCTGTCCTGCCTTTTAGGCAGATATTCTATTTATTCTTTGTATCCGCAGGTCGTTGACCTGCGGTTATGAAAACTTGGCAACTCCGCTGCCCTTCATTTCCAAACAGGTTCGTACTTTTCGCAGTTGAAGAGATAAAATAAAAAGGTTTTCTCTGTGATCTCTGCGCCTCTGTGAGAGACAAAGACAAAAGATGTTTAAATATTTTCGCGCTTTTCGCGTCTTTCGCGGTTGAATAATGAATTATTGCAAAAATATGTGCCTGACTGGATTTGATACGGTAAAATTGAGCGCATATCATTTTTTATCATTTTCTTTAGATGTCTTATTGTATATTGTAGGTAAAGTGTTGCGTATATCATTATTGTTTATGTTGGGGTACTCGTTACGGCACCAAGAAAATATTGATGGCAGAAGGATTGTATGTCGTAGGTGAAGTATTGCGTATATCATTATTTCATATGGAGTGACTTGTTACACGGGTAGTTGATAAATGTTAAAAATTTGGCAAAATTGCTTATGAAAGATTTATTGTATGAGTGATAGCGATAGCAGGCCAACTGTTGCAGAGATTGATCTTGGAGCGTTGAGGTATAATTTCGGCCAGATAAAATCCGCAATTCCTGAATGGTGCGGTATTCTTGCGGTTGTAAAAGCAGATGCTTATGGTCATGGTTTTATGGATATTTCCAAAGAGCTTGAATCTCTTGGGGTTACGGCTTTTGGTGTCGCATCTTTGGCAGAGGGGATTCAGCTTCGCAAAAGCGGTATAGACAGGCCTATTCTGATTCTTGGAGGCATTTATCCCGGGCAGGAGAAGAAGTGTATCGGTTTCAATATTTCTACCGCTCTGTATGATATTGAGCAGGCCAGGATACTTGATAAGACTGCTGAGAGCTTGTACCGTAAGGCTAAAGTTCATGTAAAGATAGATACAGGTATGGGGCGGCTGGGGATTTTAAGAGATGAAGTCCCGGGGTTTTTCAATGAACTGAAAAGGCTTCCCCATATTGAAGTAGAAGGGATTGCTTCCCACTTTGCCACTGCTGATGAGCTTAATGATGCAGGGCGGAAATACACTGAAGAGCAGGCTGAAATATTCAAAGAAGCGGTTGATATAGCTGAAAAAGAGGGGTTTTCTCCTCGTTATATTCATATTGCCAACAGTGCGGCGGCATTTGGCTTTAATCTTCCATGTTGCAATATGGTACGTCCTGGTATTGCGCTTTATGGTTCTGTCCCGTCTCCTGATTTTAATGGTTCTATGAACTTAAAACCTGTTATGACACTGAAAAGCAGAATTGCGATGCTGAAATGGGTTGAGCCAGGACATAGTATAAGCTATGGAAGGCGGTATACAACTTCAGAAAAGTCTCTTATTGCCAGCGTTCCTGTGGGGTATGCTGATGGCTACAGGCGTTCTCTTACAAATTGCGGGCAGGTTCTTGTCCGTGGTGAGCGGGTTCCGGTTATAGGAACTGTTTGTATGGACTGGATAATGCTGGATGTTACTTCGGTGCCCGGCGTTTCCGTAGGTGATGAGGTTGTGCTGATGGGGAAGGATAGTAAGGGTAATGTTATACATGCTGAGGAGCTGGCGGAGTGGAGCGGGACTATATCTTATGAGATATTCTGCAATGTGAGCAAAAGAGTCCCAAGGGTTCTTATATAAAGTCAGTGTGTAGTGTGAAGAGTGGAGTGTGGAGTTAAATTCGCCAAATAAAAGGCGATAAATTCCCCTCTGTGGAGGGGTGGCCGAAGGCCGGGGTGGTTCGGGCACACTGTGTGCGCCCGCTGGACAACACGGGCGGCAGATTTGTACAGTCTGGTAAGATAGTTTACAAAATGAACGGGGAGATAGTTTACAGTTTTCTGATAAAATGATGGCAAAAACGGAACAGAAAGAAAGGGAAGTTAATGCCGTGGGCGAGGAAAACT
>WQYY01000040.1 GCA_009780995.1 Desulfuromonadales bacterium | reverse complement strand
TGCCATGTTACAGAAGAGCTTTTAGGTACTCTTGATTTCAGTTATCAGGGGCTGTCTATAAATTTTAAGCGCCCTTGGAAACGTCTTACAGTGAAAGAAGCCATTCTTGAATATGGGGATGTTGATGAAAAAACTATTAATGACAGGGATCTTGCTTATACATATGCCAAGGGCCTTGGACTTGATATTTCTGAAGATATTGGATATGGCCGACTTATTACGGATATATTTGAAGAGGTTGCTGAAACAAAACTTTTGCAGCCGACTTTTATTACTGCATATCCCACAGAGGTTTCGCCTTTATCCAGAAAAAACGATAATGATCCTGAAATAGTCGACAGATTTGAATTTTATTGCGCTGGCCGTGAAATGGCCAATGCTTTTTCAGAACTTAATGATCCTGTTGACCAGAAGGAGCGCTTCCTTGCCCAGGTAGAGGCTAAAAATAAGGGGGATGAAGAGGCTCATTATATGGATGATGACTATATAAGGGCATTAGAATACGGTTTACCGCCTACTGCCGGAGAAGGTATAGGTATTGATCGTCTTGTTATGCTTTTAACAGATTCTCCCTCAATTCGTGATGTGATTCTGTTTCCGCAATTAAGAAAAGAAAAGGCTGATAAGAGTTAGTGATGTCATATGAATTTTTTGTAAGTCTTAGGTATCTTAAGGCTAAGCGTAAATCCGCTTTTATCTCCATTATTACAGCTATATCTACTGCTGGCGTTGCTCTCGGAGTGATGGCATTAATTATTGTATTGGCGGTTATGACAGGTTTTGAGGAGGATCTTAAGGATAAGATTCTTGGAACTAATGCTCATATTGTTGTATTGAGGAATGACGGACCAATTGAAAATTATGAAGAGGTAGTTACAAAACTGCAACAGTACAAAGGTGTGGTTGCGGCTACTCCTTTTATCTATAGCCAGGTTATGCTATCTGCGGATAAGGATGTATCAGGTGTCGTGTTGCGGGGAATTGATCCAGAAACTGATAAGAAGGTTACTAACCTTTATAAAGCAATGGTAAATGGCAGCATTGATGATCTTGAAATAAAACCAACTACGAATTCCAGTAGTGTTGTCGCGGATTCCCTACCTGGCCTTATCATTGGGAAAGAGCTTGCAAATCGTTTGCATGTTTCTGTTGGAGACAGGATAAATGTTATATCTCCGTTAGGTAATATTACCCCTCTTGGCATGGTTCCTAAGATGAAGGGGTTTAAAGTTGTCGGCATATTTAATACCGGGATGTTTGAATATGATTCAACTCTTGCGTATGTATCTCTCCCAGAAGCGCAGACTTTTCTCAATATGGAAGGCAGTGTAACGGGTATACAACTTCGTGTTAAGGATGTTTATGGTACAGGCAAGATAGTACAGCAGATAAATAAAGATTTTGGTTTTTCATATTATGCCAGAGACTGGATGGAGATGAATAGAAATATTCTGTTTGCCCTAAAAACAGAAAAAGTTGTTATGTTTATCATTCTAACCCTTATTGTTCTGGTTGCTGCTTTTGGGATTGCTTCAACTCTGTTTATGTTGGTTATGGAAAAACATAGAGATATAGCTATTCTTAAATCAATGGGCGCGACTAACCGCAGCATAATGAAGATATTTGTTCTTGAAGGACTTATAATAGGCGCTATGGGGACTATAACCGGTGTTTTGGCAGGGCTTGTTATAGCCCTGAATCTTGAAAAAATTGTTGGGATTGTACAACGTTTGACAGGGTTTGCGCTTTTCGATAAACATGTATACTATTTGGATCGTTTCCCATCTCAGGTCGTTCCTTCTGATGTGGTTACAATTGCGGTTACCGCAATAATTATATCTTTTATTGCGACCCTTTATCCTTCGTGGCAGGCTTCTAAACTTCTTCCTGCCGAGGCTTTTAGGTATGAGTGAGCCGCTTCTTAAAGTAGTTGACCTCTATAAATCCTATGGCTTGGGAGAATCCAAGATTGAAGTTCTTAAGGGGATTAATTTAGTTATTGACCAGGGTGAAACTGTTGCTTTACTTGGTGCGTCCGGAGCAGGGAAAAGTACTCTTATGCAGGTCGTGGGAATGCTTGACCGTCCTACAAAGGGTTCAATTTTATATTCCGGCAGAGATATGTCCCTCCAAAATGATAACCAATTAGCTAGCTTTCGTAATAGTTATATTGGTTTTGTTTTTCAATTTCATCATCTTTTAGGAGAATTTTCTGCACTGGAAAATGTTATGATGCCAGCGCTGATTAAAGGGGAGAGTAAACAAAAAGCGGTGGCAGTAGCTAAAGAGCTTTTGGTAGAGGTTGGGCTTGAGCAAAGGACTACCCATAAACCTGGTGAGCTGTCAGGGGGTGAGCAGCAAAGGGTTGCTGTAGCAAGGGCCTTGGTTATGAATCCGTCTCTGCTCCTTGCTGATGAACCTACCGGGAATCTTGATAAAAAGACAGGCGAAGGTGTTCATGAGCTTTTCTCAAGGCTTCATGAAAGTAGGGGCCTGACAATTATTGTTGTTACTCATAATGAAGAGTTGGCAAACCGCATGTCACGTCAAATTTTACTGGTTGATGGTAAAATTTATCAATCATGAGATAATAAATGAGGGTTAAACAATTAATGGTTAAAATTAAAAAGTTTTTTTGTATCGTTTTGTTGTTCCTTTTATTTGTTACAACTTCTGCCTTTGCGGATGATGAAGTTGTAAACAAAATAAAGATTGATGGTAATAAGCGGATTGAAACTGCTGTTATAGAGAATGTCCTAAAGATGAAAAGTGGTGAGCCGCTTTCATACGAAACGATAGATAAGGATATAAGGGCAATCTATAATTTGGGCTATTTTTCAGATGTTAAGGTTGATAAGAGCAGGGATGGGAATGGAATTCAATTAACATATATTGTTACTGAAAAGCCTATACTGATGGATATAAAGATTAATGGTAATAAAGCTATAAAAAGCGAAAAGATTGAAAAGGCCCTGACTTTACAAGTAGGTAAGGTTTTCTCTCCAAAAGATATCCCTGATAATATACAAAAAATTAAGCAACTGTATATAGATGAGGGATATTACCTGGTAGAAGTTGAATACAAAAAGGAACAGAGTGCGTCCGGCAATATTGCGCTGACCTTTACAATACAAGAAGGGGTTAAAACACCTGTCAGAGAGATACATTTTCATGGAAATAAAATTTTCGATGACTCTCAGCTGAAAAAAGCTATGCAGACCAGAACAAAATGGTTTCTGTCGTGGTTGACAGGGTCAGGAATTTATAAGGATGAAACTGTTAAAAATGATGTTGCTGCTTTAATTGATATGTATATGAATAAGGGATATATAAATGTCAAAGTTGATGGGCCGCATGTTACCCTAACCCCTGATAAGAAGGGATTGGTTCTTGATTTTTTCATCACTGAGGGTGATCAGTTCCGGTATGGGACAATTGATTTTAAAGGAGACCTTTTAGAAACAAAAGGTGAACTGGCAAACAGGCTACAAATTAAGCAGGGCGAAGTATTCAGCAGGGCGGCTTTAAGGCAGGAGATAATGTCGTTTACAGATTTTTATGCAGACAAAGGATATGCCTTTGTAAATGTTACCCCATTGACTCGCATTGATCCTGACCAGAAAACAATTGATATTACATTTGAGTTCGAAAAAGGTAATCAAGTACATATTGGTAAGATAAATATTGATGGTAATACGAAAACTAGAGATAAAGTTATAAGACGTGAAATGCAGCTGATTGAAGGTGACATGTATGGCGCTACAGCTTTGAAAAAATCCAAGCAAAACCTTATGAATCTGGGATATTTTGAACAAGCGGATATTACTACTGCTAAAACTGACGATCCTGATAAACTTAATGTTGATGTTGCTGTAAAAGAGAAGTCTACCGGCTCATTTAGCGTTGGCGGTGGTTATAGTTCCGTTGATGGTTTAATTGGACAAGCCTCTGTGCAGCAGTCGAACTTTTTGGGCCTTGGTTTAACAGGTACTTTTTCAGTTGCAATTGGTGCTAATTCCAGTATGTACAATATTGGGTTAACAGATCCGCATTTTCTTGACACTGACTGGACTCTTGGAGCGGATGTTTATCGTACAGAAAGAGATTATATTGACTATACGAGGCGTGCTACAGGTTTCGATATAAAAGGTGGTCGGTCACTTACAGATACAATAAGTACTATGTTAATGTATAAATATGAACAAGTAAGATTGCGTGATGAGTCAATTGCGCTTCAAGAGACCAGGCTGAAATATCCTGATACCGTTTCTCCGCCATATTCTACAACAAGTTCAGTAACATGGTCTCTTTCAAGAAACGCAACAGACTTTTATCCGGATCCTTCTAAAGGAATGAAAAACAGTTTATCAGTTGAATATGCAGGTCTTGGTGGGACGAATAAATTTATAAGGGCTATTGGGGAAACAACTCAGTTCTTCCCGATGGGGTTGGGTACCGTCCTTTCTTTTCACGGAACAGTTGGATATATGAATGGTTTTGGAAATTTGCTCCCACTAGACAGTAAGTTTTATCTTGGCGGCATCAACAGTATCAGAGGATATTATGATTATTCAATTAGCCCGTATAGACGCACTTATAACTATGACCAAGCGACAGGAGCGCCGATTTCTTCCGATAGAGCTTATCTTGGCGGTGATTCACAGGTAGTGTTTAACGTTGAGTATGTTGCCCCTATCATGAAAAGCATGAAGTTAAAAGGTGTTGTGTTCTTTGATGCAGGGAACTCAACTAATGGTTTTGATACTCTATTTAATAAATTACAGATGAGTTATGGGGCAGGTATAAGATGGTTCTCGCCGATTGGGCCGTTGCGTCTTGAGTATGGTATACCTGTAAACCCAAGAACAGGTATAGATAAGAAATCAGGCAGACTTGAATTTTCGGTAGGCGGATTTTTCTAATATATAAAAGGAGAAAGTTATGAGAAAGATTTTAGTATTAATTACGTTTTGTTTTGCTTTGATGTTTGCTTCACAGGTTTTTGCTGCTGATTCGAAGATCGGATCAGTTGATATCCAAAAAGTACTCCTTCAATCAGATAGAGGACAACAGGCAAAGGATCAACTGAGTAAAAAAGCCGCTTCGTATGACGCTGAAAAGAATAAAAGGGAAGAAGAGCTGAAAAATCTTAAAAATGATCTTGAAAAACAGAGCGCTCTTCTTTCTGAGTCTGCGAAGAGTTCTAAAGAAAAAGATTATCAGCAAAAGTTAAAAGAGTATCAGCGCTTTCTCAAGGATGCTCAGGACGATTTACAAGCTAAGAATGATGAATTAACCAATAAGCTTGTAGAAGGTATTGTTAAAATTGTGCAGGATTATGGCAAGAAAAATGGCTATACAGTAATTTTTGTAAAAAATGACGGAATGGTCTTTGTTGATGATCGAGCCGATGTAACCGATGCAATCCTGCAACAGTTTAATGCGTCACATTAGCCTTAGAATAAAAGCCATAATAGTTAAGCGGTGGTCAAATTGGGAATGAAATTAAAAGAAGTGGCAGATTTTATTGGCGGAAACCTTATAGGTGATCCGAATATCGTTATAAATGGTGTAGGCACCCTTGATGACGCCTCTGACACTGAAATTACATTTCTCGCTAACAGTAAATATGTTGAGAAAGTTTTAACTACCAGGGCAGCTGCTGTTATACTCCCTGTTGGTGCAGATAGTTGTGGGAAAAATGTTATAGAGGTAAATAATCCATATCTTGCTTTTGCAAAGATTCTGACAGTTTTTTATGTAAAGAGGCCTGCTTTTAAAGGTGTTATGGAAGGTGCGTTTGTAAACCAGTCCGCAAAACTTGGCAGGGAAATTTCAATTTATCCCGGAAGTTATATTGGAGAAGGTGTTGTTATTGGAGAACGTGTAACTATTTATCCTGGGGCAACTATATATGATCATGCTGTAATAGGGGATGATGTTATTATTCACTCCAATGTAGCAATAAGGGAGAAGTGTAGAATTGGAAACCGGGTTATATTGCAAAATGGGGCTGTAATAGGTAGTGACGGTTTCGGTTACGCCCCTGACGGTAAAGATTGGTATAAGATCCCCCAAATAGGGATTGTAGTCATTGAAGATGACGTTGAAGTAGGTGCGAATACAACTATTGACAGAGCTGCTCTTGAAGTGACTCTAATAAAGCGTGGGACTAAAATAGACAATCAAGTACAGATTGCTCATAACTGTAAAATAGGGGAGAACTGTATATTTGCTTCTCAGGTGGGGATTGCCGGAAGTACAGAAATTGGAAAGCATGTTACCCTTGCGGGACAAGTTGGAGTTGCCGGGCATATAAAAATCGGAGATAATGCGATATTAGGGGCTCAAGCCGGTGTTCCGGGAAATGTTGAGTCTGGGGCGGTTTTAAACGGTTATCCTGCAATTCCTCATAAAGAATGGGTAAGATCTTCCCTTATTTTTTCACGGCTTCCTGAAATGAAAAAAAACTTGGCTGCTTTGGAGAAAAGAGTAGTAGAGTTAGAGAAATTAAGCTCTTAATGTAAAGATAATTTGAATTATGGAGTAGTTATGAATATTGATATAAATCAGATAATGCAAATTTTACCCCACAGATATCCGTTTCTTCTGGTTGACAGGGTTATTGAGCATGAAGTTGATAAAAAGATTGTTTGTATAAAAAATGTCACAATTAATGAGCCTTTTTTCCAAGGACATTTCCCAGGGCATCCTGTAATGCCCGGTGTGCTCATGGTGGAAGCTATGGCTCAGGCTGGTGGCCTTTTAGTAGGGCTCTCTAAGAGCTGGGAGTTTGGGGATAAAATCTGTTATTTTGTTTCCGTTGATAATTGTAAATTCAGAAAGCCAGTATTTCCCGGAGATCAGCTTAGAATTGAGATGGAAGTTGTAGTATGTAAAAGGGGTATATGGTCTTTTGTTGGTAAAGTTTATGCTGAAGATAAACTAGTTGCGGAAGCTGATTTAAAAGCAACGTTTTTGGATAGACCTTAAAAAGAATAGGAGAGATAAATGATACATCAGACAGCAATAATCAGTCAGGGGGCAGAGTTGGCTGATGATGTAGAGATAGGGCCTTATGCAATAATCGGAGGGAATGTAAAAATAGGTAAAGGGAGCAGAGTAGGCGCTCATGCTTTTATTGATGGCTGGACTACGATTGGTGAAAATAATAATATATTCCATTCAGTATCTATCGGCGCTGCTCCTCAAGATCTGAGTTATAAAGGCGAAGAAACTATACTTGAGATCGGTAATAATAATATAATCAGAGAGTTTGTAACCCTTCACCGCGGGACTCCTCATGGAAAGGGGAAAACAGTTATTGGGAATAATAATATGCTTATGGCCTATTCCCATGTCGCTCATGACTGTGTAGTCGGAAATAATGTAATAATGGCAAATTCAGCGACATTAGCCGGCCATGTAACAGTTGAAAATAATGTGGTTCTGGGCGGGCTTTGCGCTATCCATCAGTTTACCCGTATCGGTGAATTTGTTATGATAGGTGGGGGAACTATGGTGGGGCAGGATATTATTCCTTATACAATGGCAGTTTCTGATAAGAACAGATCTGCGGCTTTACGTGGTCTTAACATTATAGGATTAAAAAGAAACGGTTTTAGTGATGAGCAGATTAGAGATATCAAAAAGATATATAAAATTCTGGTTTTTTCAAAGCTGAAACTTGCCGACATCCTTATTGAGATAAAAAATGTCATTAAACCATCTCCGCATAGGGATCATATTCTCGAGTTTATTGAAACTTCAAAAAGAGGTATAGCAAGAGCGTAAACAGCTTTGTCTAAAGGCAACGGTTTTACTCCCAGGAGATTTTATGAAAAAGCTTCGTGCAGCTGTTATTGGTGTTGGTTACCTTGGCAGGTTTCATGCTCAGAAATATGCGCAGTTGCAGGATGTTGATCTTATAGGTATTTCTGATGTTGATGTTACAAGGGCATCTGAATTTGCCGAGTCAGTTAATACTGAAGTCTTTCCTGATTATAGAGCCCTTCTGGATAAAGTTGATATAGTTAGTGTTGTCGTACCTACACAGCTTCATTATGAGATAACCTCTTTCTTTTTAGATAATAGTGTGCATGTTCTTCTTGAAAAACCTATGACTACAACTCTTAAAGAGGCGGAACAACTTGTCGAAACGGCTTCTGCTAATAACTTGGTTTTACAGATAGGGCATTTGGAGAGATTTAACCCCTCATTTGCCGCTGTGAAAGATAAATTGCATAATCCCGGATTTATAGAGGCTGTTAGGATTGCTCCTTTTAAGCCCAGAGGAACAGATGTAAGCGTAGTTTTAGATTTGATGATTCATGATATTGAGATAATACAGAGTTTTGTTAAAGCGGATATTGTTTCTGTACATGCTACAGGAGCTCCAGTTTACAGTAAAGAACCTGATATTGTCAGCGCGAGAATTGAATTTAGTTCAGGTTGCGTGGCAAATCTTACTGCGAGCCGAGTAAGTTTTAAGAGCGAGAGAAAAATGCGGATTTTTCAACAAGACTCTTACATTATTGTAGATTTTCAAAATAAAAAATCGGAAATCCTAAAAAAAGGTGAAGTTAACATTACCTCTGGGGTTTCGGAAATTATGGTTGAACAGCTACCGGTTACAGACAAAGATCAAATTTTAGCTGAAACAGAGGCTTTCATTGATTCGGTAAGAAATGGGACGCCTGTCCTTGTTACAGGTAAAGATGGAATGCGGGCACTTGAAACTGCTTTAATAATTGATAAAAAGGTTAAGGAAAGTATAGAAAAATTAAGTTTACAGAATAATTAAAGAATCGGGGATAGATTTGGCCCATAAAAAAATCATGATTGTTGCCGGAGAAGCTTCTGGTGACATGTATGGCGCTAGAGTAGTTGATGAAGCGCACCGTTTGGATTCTTCGGTGCGCTTTTTCGGTATTGGTGGGCCAGCGATGCGTAAAGCAGGAGTCGAAACAATAATTGACTCAAAAGAGATGGCTGTTATGGGATTTGTTGAAGTACTGTCTCATTTTGGAGTGATATACCGCGCGTTTAATACCCTTAAAAGCATTCTCCTGAAAGATAAGCCGAATCTCCTTATTCTGATAGATTATCCGGGCTTTAATATGCGCCTTGCAAAAGTCGCAAAGAGAAGAGGAGTAAAGGTTCTTTATTTTATAACGCCTCAGGTTTGGGCATGGCACTCCAGCCGCGCAGGAAAAATAGCGAAAATTGTTGACCATGCGGCAGTTATTCTCCCTTTTGAAGTCCCTATATTTGAAAAAGTAGGTTTACCGGTTACTTTTACGGGCCATCCTCTCCTTGAAATGGCTCTCCCCACAATGACAAGAACGGAAGCTTTTACCAGTTTCGCTCTTGATCCTTCAAAACGGATTATCGGCCTTTTCCCGGGAAGCAGAAAGCGCGAGATAAAAGAACTGCTCCCTGTGATGCTGGGTAGCGCGGAACAGTTACAATCGCGGTTTGATGACTTACAGTTTGTAATTCCGTTAGCCCCTGGAATAGATAGATCTTTTATTGATGAGATATTGAAAAAAAGCGGTATTAACGTAAAACTGATTGAAGGTAAAAATTATGATGTAATACAGGTTTCTGATGTTATTATAGCTGCATCAGGGACAGTAACTATGGAGATAGCTCTGTTTGGCGTTCCTATGGTCATTGTTTATAAAATGTCACGAACAACTTATGCTATTGGTAAACATTTGGTACAGGTTGAATATATAGGGCTATGTAATATTATTGCAGGGGAAAGTGTTGTAAAAGAGCTTATTCAAAATGATGCGAATTCTGAGAATATAACAGCGGAAGTAAGTAACATATTGACAAATAAGGATTATGCAGCCGAAATGAGAAAAAAACTTTTAGATGTAAAGAAAAAACTTGGCGAACCTGGAGCTGCGTCTCGTGTGGCTGCTCTTGCCATATCTATGATAGAAGAGGGAGATAAAAACTGATGGGACCTTTCAAGCGCCTCGTATTATACAGTAAACCTTATTGGCTGAGGCTTGTAATATCAGCTTTAGGCGCTGCAGGTGTTGGGGGAATGAACGGTCTCTTTGCCTTGCTTGTTGCGCCATTGTTTAATGGGCTTAATCCGAAAAAGGAGCTTGTTGGCCCATTGCTTAACGGGATGTATTTTGAGAAAAAAACATTTATTTTTATAATTGTCCCTTTTGGAATAATCATTCTTTTTACTATCAGAGGAATCTGCAGGTATCTGAATGAATACTTTGTCAGAACAGCAGGACAACTGGCAATTCAAAATATCCGTAATGATATTTACCAGAAAAACATGGGGTTATCTATTGGCTTTTTCAACAGGCAGTCTACCGGAGTATTGATGTCAAGGGTACTGAATGATGTTAATGCAATGCAGGATGGTGTTTCAAACATGATAACCGGGTTTTTTAGGGATGGGTTCTCAGTATTTTCACTTCTGTTTGTTCTTTTCTATCGTAACTGGGAGCTTGCAATAATTTCATTTCTTGTTCTCCCTGCTGCCGTTTATCCCGCCCAGCTCATAGGTAAAAAGATAAAAAAGCTCTCCAAAATGGGGCAGGCGAAGATGGGGGATATTTCTACTGTTTTGCAAGAGACTTTTTCTGGGGTTAAGGTAATAAAAGCTTTTGGCCTTGAGCAGCGGGAGATCAAAAAATTTCGCGAGAGAAACTTGGAGTTTTACGGTTATATGCGCCGCTCCATAAAGTACGATGTTTTAAGTACGCCTCTTATGGAGGTGATCACTTCTTTTGGATTTGCTGCTGTTTTGTGTTTTGGTGGTTCTTCATTATTGTCAGGGAAGATGACCATAGGCGAGTTTCTTTCATTTTTCACAGCAATGGCTCTGTTTTATGATCCGGTAAAGAGGCTTGTAAGCTCATATAATGTTCTTCAACGCTCTATGGGGGCGGCTGAAAGGGTTTTTGAATTAATGGACCAGAAACCTGAGATAGTGGATTCAGTTGATTCCTTGCCGATGATGAGAGCGGAAGGGAATGTCACACTTCAAAATGTGAGTTTTAAATATGATCATGATATGGTGCTCAATAATATATCCCTGGAAGCTAAAAAGGGGGAGATAATTGCTTTAGTTGGACCGTCAGGAGGGGGAAAAACTACTTTAGTTTCCCTTATAAGTCGTTTTTACGATGTTACTGGCGGAGCTATACTATTAGACGGGATTGATATAAGGAAATTGAAAATTGGAGACTTGTTAAAACAGATAGCCCTTGTAGACCAGGAGACCATTTTATTTAACGATACAATTGCGAATAATATACGGTATGGGAATACTACAGCAACTGATGATCAGGTAGAAAAAGCGGCAAAAGCCGCATATGCTCATGATTTTATACTTGATATGCCTGCAGGATATCTGACTAATATCGGCGACCGTGGTGTAAGAATTTCAGGGGGTCAAAGGCAAAGGTTGTGTATTGCCAGGGCAATACTTAAAAATGCGCCTGTATTGATCCTTGATGAAGCGACAAGCGCGCTTGACACAGAGAGTGAACAGATGGTACAGAACGCTCTTAATAACCTTATGGAGAATCGTACAACATTTGTTATTGCTCACAGACTTTCAACAATCCTTCATGCTGATAAAATAATAGTTCTTGAAAATGGCCGTATTGTTGAGATGGGAAAACATTCTGAACTTCTCAGCCTTGGTGGAGTTTACAGTAAACTTCATTCAATGCAGTTTAATTGAGCTATATGAAGCCTTTCAAGCATTATAGGCGAAAAATCGCATCATACCTGGCAGGGAGCCTTGGCTCTTTTTTGCTCTACTGGATAATATCCCTTTTGTTCAAAACCTTAAGGGTCAGGTATATAAGGAAAGAGGTTGTAGATTCCCTCACAAATGGTAAAGAAGGTTTTATAGGCGCTTTCTGGCATGGCCGGATGCTCCTTATCCCTTTTATCTATCCAGGTGAGAACATGAATGTATTAATAAGCGTACACCGTGACGGAGAAATAATTGCTAATGTAATGAAACGCTTTGGTTTTAGCCTGGTAAGAGGATCATCTAAAAAAGGTGGAAGTGAGGCAATGCGGGAGATTCTAACTCTTCTTAAAGATGGTAAAGATATTGCCTTTACGCCTGACGGGCCAAGAGGGCCCAGAGAGGTGTTAAAATCCGGAGTTTCCGAGGCTGCGCGGCTTTCCGGCAAACCTCTGATTCCTGTTGCTTACAGCGCTTCGCCCTGCTTTAGAGCAACCAGCTGGGACGGTTTTATGATGCCATATCCTTTTTCGAAAGCGATCCTTGCTGCAGGGGAACCGGTATATTACCAGGAGGGAGAGGAGCCTGAACTGTTTCGGCAGAGAGTAGAAGCGGCCTTGAGAAAAGTTACGGCAGAAGCGGACAGCTTTGCAAAGAATAAGAGGGATGCTTGAGTGTATGTATTATATAACTTACTGCTGTTCCTCGCGTTTCCGTTTATCATCACCTACCATGTTTACCGCTCTGTAAAAAGAAAGCGGCCAATAGCCCTTAAAAAACGTCTGGGTTTTATAGATAAATCTCTGCTTGAATCTCTTAATGGAGTCAGGCCGATATTAGTTCATGCCGTATCTGTGGGTGAAACAATAGCGGTAAAGCCCCTCTTAACCACAATTAAAAAGGATTTTCCCAACACTCCCCTCATGTTGAGCAATATGACAGAAACCGGACATTCTGTTGCTCAGACAATCAAAGATATTGATCTTAGTCTTTATTTTCCTTTTGATTTTTGTTTTGCGGTTAAATCGTTTCTTAAAAAAATTAATCCCAAAGTCATAATTGTTATGGAGACAGAGCTTTGGCCAAACTTTTTAAAACAGTCTGATAAAATGGGAATACCTGTTCTGATTGTTAACGGGAGAATATCTGATAATTCTTTCAGACAGTATATGAGATTCAGGAAAGTTTTCAGCAAGGTCTTAAACAATGTAACACGCTTTTGTATGCAGAGCGGTGAAGACGCGGAACGAATAAAAGCTATTGGTGCTTTGCCTGAAAAAGTAGTAGTTACCCGTAACCTTAAATACGATATTCCTTTGGTTAATATCGATGATAAATGCCGTGAAGAAATCAGGGTTCAATATAGAATACCTACTGCCATTCCTCTGTTTACGGCGGCAAGTACACATGAAGGTGAGGAAGAGGTTGTTTTAAAAGCTTTTTCAGATATCTTGAATCAGGTCAAGGATGTTGTACTCGTCCTTGTCCCACGTCACCCCGAACGATGCGGTGCTGTTGCGGAGCTTATACAAAAATCAGGTTTTAAATTTGTAAGGCGTTCAAAAATTGATAATTCTATGCCGGCATTACAACCAGGGGAAATTTTGCTGCTTGACACAGTTGGAGAGCTTTTGACCTGTTACTCAATAAGTGACGTTGTGTTTGTAGGCGGGAGCCTTGTGCCGAACGGCGGGCATAACCTTCTGGAGCCGGCTGCCTGCGGTATTCCTGTTCTGTTTGGACCATATATGGACAACTTTAGAGAAATTACAGACCTTGCTGTTGAATATAACGCTGCGGAAAAGATTTATAATAAAGATGACATGGTAAAGCATGTCGTAGAGCTTTTAAATGATAGTGAAAAAAGAAAAGTAATAGGAGAACGTGGAAAGAAGCTGCTTCAGGAACAGGGTGGAGCGACAGTCCTTAATATGAAGATTATCGCAGAGGTAATTGGCAATGAGTAAATTTGAAAGTTACTTTAAAAAGCTCATTGCAGGTGAGAATCTTTCTTTTGTAGATAAACTCTGCTTTCTAATTTTGAGATTAATAGGAGCAATTTACGCTTTAATAATGTATCTCCGCTCTTTTTTCTATGCCATAGGTATATTTCGTTCTTATAAGCTGCCAAAACCTGTGATCTCAGTTGGAAATATTACAATGGGTGGGACAGGTAAAACTCCGACGGTTGCCTGGCTTGCCAGGCATTTTATAAATAGAGGGAAAGAGGTAGTAGTTCTTACCCGTGGTTATGGTGGTTCATTGGAAGGGGAAACTCTGGTTGTTTCTGATGGTATAAAACGGATATTACTACCGGAAGAAGCTGGCGATGAACCTTGTCTCCTGGCTGATATGACACCGGGACTGATTGTAGTAATGGGTAGTAACCGGTATGAAGCCGGATCTCTGGCTATAAAGCAGTTTCAGCCGGATATATTCATACTTGACGATGGTTTTCAGCATATGAAGCTTAAGCGGGATTTGAATATTCTTCTTATTGATTATGCCAAACCCTTTGGTAATGGTTTTACCTTTCCAGCAGGTACGTTACGAGAGTCTCTATCTGCCATAAAGCGTTCTGATATACTGCTTTTTACAAGGTGTGAAGAAAACAGAAAACCGAATGTTAAAATTCCTTGGAATATCCCCGCTTTTACCTCTTCCCATAGGCTTTGTGGCGTGAAGAAACTCGTCGGTGGCGCAATTGTAGATTTTGAACATTTAAAAGGTAAAATAGGAGTGGCTTTTGCCGGTATTGCAAAACCAGATGAATTTTTTGATTCACTTGAAACAGAAGGGCTTAATATAGTAGCTACCCTTACTTTTTCTGACCATACAGAATACGGTGAGGAAGAGATTGCCGCCTTGGCAAAGCTTCTAAAATCCTCAAAAGCAGATTATCTTATTACTACCGCTAAAGACGGCATAAAACTCCATGGTGAGGACGGCGAAGATTACCCCTGTTATGTTGCATTGCTGGAGCTGGAGGTGAATGAGGAGGGGTTGTTTCTGGAGCGGGTTGAAAAGGTTATAGCTTAACCGGTGCAGATTAATGGCTGGTTACGGCATTGCTTTTGTCGTATCGTGTTTGATCGTATGGGGCACTGTTCTGACAACCTGTGAGGAAGTGTATGTATGAAGGAATTACCAGAGCGAAAACAAAACCGTCTGCAAAATTACGATTACAGCCAAAATGGAGCGTATTTCGTGACAATATGTGCAAAAAATCATGCAAAATTGTTTGGTGAAATCGTAGGGGTGCACAGTGTGCGCCGGTTGCCAGACTGCCCTTCGCATGCTGCATTATCCGATGAACCCGTAGGGGCGGCATTCTGCCGCCCGCAATTATCCGAAATCGGAAAAATTGTCGAATCCGAAATCCATCGCCTGTCACATACCTACGCCGGTGTTTTCGTTGATTACCACATCGTCATGCCGAACCACGTCCATATGATTATTGCCTTGTTGAACGAAAACGGGCGGCAGAATGCCGCCCCTACGCTCTCACGGGTAATTGGCCAATGGAAAAGAGCAGCGTCAATCAGGGCTGGATACCCCATCTGGCAAAAATCGTTTCACGATCACGTTATTCGTAATGAACAAGATTATATTGATATTGCGGAATACATAGAGAATAATCCCGCAAATTGGGAAAGAGACCGTTTTTTCATGGTGACGAACCCGTCGTAGTCGTAAGCTACACCAACACGAAGGCTCATTGTTTGCTCCTATGGGCAACAATATATGACAACACCGCAGACAGCCAAAAGCCGAAGTCACATAGGGGAAATGATGGATAGATCTGATATAAAAAACATACTTATAAGAGGGGTCAACTGGCTCGGTGATGCCGTGATGACTACTCCTGCAATAGGGACTGTCCGGCAGGTTTTCTCTGACTCAAGGATCACTCTGTTAGCTACACCGCTTGTAGCTGAAATGTTCTCTTCACATCCATGGATAAACAATGTTGTGGTATATGAACCAAAAGGAAAGCATAAGGGGTTAAGAGGCCGGTTTAAGATGGCGTCAAATTTAAGAAAGCATAACTTTGATCTGGCAATAATCTTACCCAACTCTCTTGATTCGGCTATTATCCCCTGGCTTGCAGGTATTCCGAAGCGTATAGGTTATGCAACAGATTGCAGAGGCTTGTTTCTTACTAATGGAGTCTCTGCGTCAAAACGTTTGATGGTAGGGCATCAGTCTGGTTATTACCTTAAAATGCTGGAATATTCCGGAATTATTTCCGAAAAGATGCCGCAGCTGCTTTTTACAACTCCTGATGAAGATGCCGGTATGGTATCACTCCTTGCGGATAAAGGGATAAGCAGTAACGATTTTCTTATAGGGGTAAATCCTGGCGCGACTTATGGTTCGGCAAAACGCTGGTATCCTGAACGTTTTGCCGCTGTTGCTGATGAGCTTGCTATGAAATGGGGCGCTAAGATTGTTATAACAGGCGGGAAAGGTGAAATTGACATTGCCGGAGAAATTTCAGGCATGATGATTAACCCATCTCTTAATCTTGCTGGGAAAACAGGGGTAAGAGAGCTTATGGCTCTTATTAAGCGGGCTGACTTTTTTATTACCAATGATTCAGGGCCGATGCATATTGCTGCCGCTTTTAATGTCCCTTTGGTAGCTATTTTCGGCTCTACAGACAGTTCAACAACCTATCCTTTGTCGGATAAAGCTGTTATAGTTAGAAAACCCTTTGACTGTGCACCATGTATGAAGCGGGAGTGCCCAACTGACCATAGATGCATGACTGCTGTAACAGTGGATGATGTGATTAATGCGGCAGAAAGCCTTTGTGTAGCTCGGAGACATGATGGTTGATCTTTCATTTGTGATTGTAAACTATAATACAAGGGATCTGCTTCTTGACTGTATTGCTTCTATTTATGCTACAGTTTCTTACTTAACTTTTGAAATACTTTTGGTTGATAACAATAGTAGTGACGATAGTGTTAAAGCTGTTTCCGAGTCCTTTCCGGAAGTTGTTTGTTTTGTGAATAATGTAAATAAAGGATTTGCGCGAGCAAACAATATAGCGATCAGAGAAGCAGCCGGTAAATATGTTGTTTTGCTTAATACAGATACTCTGTTGACAGATTTTGCTATTGCAAAGATTCATGATTTTATGGAAGAACATCATGATGTAGGAATTTGTGGCGGACAACTGCTTAATGCTGACGGTTCGTTGCAGAACTCTATCGCAAACTATCCAACTCTCGCTACAGAGCTTTTAAATAAATCCCTTCTCAGGCGTCTGTTCCCACAAAAATATCCAGGTAAAAATCAGGTATTTAAATCTCCGACAGAAGTTGAAACAATTATAGGGGCATGTATGGTTGTTTCTTCAGAGGCTATAAAAAAAGTTGGAATGCTGAATGAGTCGTATTTTTTCTATTTTGAG
>WQYY01000039.1 GCA_009780995.1 Desulfuromonadales bacterium | reverse complement strand
TAGCTTTTTGCATAAGAGAGGCCGCAATTTCACCTGTAGGCTCAGGAGCCGTCATATGATAAGCCTCACCTGCTATAGCGTAACCTAAAACATAGCCGTAAATTGTTGCCCCTCTTTCAAGCGCCTTTGACTCTTTCTCAAGAAGGGTAAAAGCAGCCCCTTCCCCAAGGGTTATACCCTGACGTCCCGCGGAAAATGGAGAACATGGCTTCGGATCAATAACTTTTAAAGAGTTAAAACCGGCAAATGTGAGAATTGAGAGAGAGTCTGTACCACCGCATAGAACGGCATCAAGTTTATTGGTTGCTATAAGGTCTGCCCCCAATCCTATGGCGGTTGAAGAGGAGGAGCAGGCTGTCGTAACGGTTCCCTGATACCCTCCAATTTCAAAGGTCTTTGCCAATATAGTTGAAGTACTGTCCGGAAGGCTCCCTCTGAGAAGATCAGGTTTTGCCGGCTCTTTTAACAGGTTTTTCTTTAACCACTCTTCAGCCTGCAACATTCCGGCTGCGCCTGCTCCAACAACAACCCCTATGGAGTATGGATCATACTGTTTCTTTAATTCCTGACCTGCCAAAGCTTCCCTGGCAGCTAATACCGCAAACTGATCTGCCCTGGAAAGCTTTTTTATGCCGGGGCGGTCAAAATAATCTTCCGGTTTATAACCCTTTACCTGAACCGCTATCTTACCCTGAAAGCAAGAGACATCAAAAAGGTCTACTTCTCCGGCATTGCTTTTTCCCTCAATTATTGCGGCGGAATACTCTTTAATATTTTTAGCGGCCCCTGAAAATACACCCAGGCCGGTTATCGCAATACGCTCTTTCATACTATCCCGCCGTCAACAATAAGGGTTTGACCTGTAATATAAGAAGCTTCATCAGATGCAAGAAAAAGAACGGCTGAAGCTACCTCTTCAGGAAGACCTATTCTTCCAAGAGGAGAATCTTTTACAACCCTCTCCACAATTTCAGATTTAAGCGATGAAGTCATTTCTGTATCTATCATTCCGGGAGCAACCACATTTACTCTTATCCCCATAGGGCCCACTTCCCGTGCTAAAGCCTTGGAAAAGCTTATTATCGCTCCTTTGGTGGCAGCATAATTCGTTTGTCCTGAAGTACCGATAATTCCGGAAATAGAAGAGAGATTGATAATAGCCCCTTTACGGGGAGCTATCATTTTCCGCAATCCCCATTTGCAACATTGAAAAACCGGTGAAAGGTTCGAAGCTATTACAGAATCCCAATCCTCATCAGACATCATTGCTAAATAACTGTCCCTGATTATACCTGCGTTATTTACCAGAATATCAATATTTCCCTTTTCAGAAGATGCCGTCTCAAAAAGAGAGATCACATTTTCTTTATTTCTCATATCAGCTTTTATGGTTTTAATTGAACCGTGTAAACCCTCGACCTCCTGAATAAGAGAATAGGCGGTTTTTTCATTACTTAAATATGCGGCGTAAACCGATGCGCCGCATCTGGCAAATGCTATTGAAACCGCTCTTCCTATACCCCGTGTCCCGCCGGTAACAACAACTGTTTTGCCACTAAAATCCATAAAATTTGACCTCGTATAAAATGCCACGATTTTAACGGTTATCTTTTTAAAAGTCCAGAAGATGAATGAATCTTCTGAACATTATTAACAGAGCCAGTGCAAAGGGTTTCTATATACAAATTTACTATAAAGAGAAATTGTTATTGCCATATCAAATAAATTATGAGATTATGTTACAAGAATGTAACGAGGCTATTATGAGCCAGAACCCAATAATCTATAAACATATTCTTCAGAACATGACTGAAGGGATTATATTTGTAGACGCTAATGACAGAATAGTCTTTATAAATGGGGCTGCCGAAGAGATCAGAGGGATTGAGGCAGAGAACTTCATTGGCCGTTCCCTTCTTTCCATACACTCACCAAAAACAGCTCAAAGAATACAAACTCTTTTGAATGGCCTCCGTAATGGGAGTATTAAAGAGTCTAAAAGGATTATTCATGTAAAAGGGTTGTATTTCGAAAACTGTTATTATCCTGTAAAGTCACCGGACGGAACGTATGTCGGCGCTTTTATGATAAGTACCGATATTACCGACCGTCAACAGCTTAAATCCGAAAATCAATCATTAAAAGAGAATATTATAAGCAGCGGCTTTAACGGTTATATCGGTATAAGCCCTTCTATGACAACTCTTATTAGAACTATCGGAGCTATTGCTAATCTTGATTCTACAGTTTTGATAACAGGCGAAAGTGGTACAGGAAAGGAACTGGTCGCAAGAAATATCCACAATAACAGCTATAGAAAAGATAAAAAGATGATAGCGGTGAACTGTGCTGCCTTTCCTGAGCACCTGGTTGAATCGGAGCTTTTCGGTTATAAAAAAGGGGCTTTTACCGGAGCGATAAAAGATCATTCAGGGAAATTTCAACTGGCAGATAACAGCACTATTTTTCTTGATGAAGTAGGGGATCTCCCTCTGGCTGTTCAGGCGAAACTTCTGAGAGTTTTGCAGGAGAGATGCATCACCATGCTTGGCAGTGAAAAAGAGATAAAGGTTAATGTAAGAGTAATTGCGGCAACAAATAAAAATTTAAAAGAAATGGTTGAAAATGGAACTTTTAGAGATGACCTTTTCTACAGGCTCAATGTCATTAACATTCCTGTCCCGCCTTTAAGGGAGAGAAAGGACGACATCCTCTCTATGGCAGATTACTTTGTAAAAAAATTCAGCATGCAAATGGGAAAAAACGTAAGAGGTATTAATAAAGAAGCTCAGAATGTTCTGTCACAATATAGTTATCCCGGTAATGTACGAGAGCTGGAAAACAGTATTGAGCACGGCGTTGCCTTCTGTTCAACTGAATTCATTACCATATCTGATCTGCCGAAACAGTTTATTGTCGAAACTTCAGCTAAAAATAGTCCTGATAATCAGTCCCCCATAACACCAAAATCAAAAAAGAGTAATTCAGAGTTTATTTCATTGGCAGACGCAAAAGAGAAATCTGAGCAAACTGTTATCCTCGAAGCTTTAACCCGCACCGGTGGGCGGAAAGGGGAAGCTGCCAAACTACTCAACATTTCCCGCAAAACATTATGGGACAAACTGAAGCAGATAAAATAATCTGCGTTATCTGTTTCATTTTGGTAACATCCAAAAACCAATCGCATACTGAATTAATTCTAAACCCCTGCAAAAAGCGGCATCACCATATTGGCCTGCCTTGTGCAATTATATATCTGTGAACAGATACCATTTAATCAAGAGAGGGGGTGAATTGATGAAACATTTGTTACAGAAGAAGTATATCAAAACAGTAGCTGTAATAGTCGCCTGCCTCCTTTTACTAGGAATTTTTCTTTTACTTGGCCCTCCAAAATTACTGGAAAAATCAGAGTCACCCGGGTTTTGCGCCAGATGCCATGTTATGGAGAGCGAATATACCAACTTCATGCATTCCGGAGCCCACAGGAGATTACAATGTGTCGACTGTCATTTACCACATGAAAACCCGGCTTCACACTATACATGGAAATCAATTGACGGAATGAAAGATGTAATACATTTTTATTCCGGAATAGTTCCGGAACGGATCGAACTATCAGATCACGGGAAAAGAGTAGTTCAACAAAATTGCATAAGATGCCATAGCGAACTGGTTTCACAAATAGATCAGTCAAGAAACTGTTGGGAATGCCACCGCAGTATCACACATATAGGTACCGGAGCAGCACCTGGTATGTAGTCTACATTTTAAGGTTTAAGGAGAAAAAAGATATGAAACTCAAGCAATTTTTTATAATTATCGCAGCAGCAAGCTTCATTTCCGCTCTTGCCGGATGTTCACCTCCGAAACCGGAGCCGGTAAAAGGGGTAACTATCCCTGACGGGACTGTAGACCCAAAAGTATGGGGTAAAGCGTATCCGGAAGAATACGAAGGCTGGAAATCAACTGAACTCCCCACACCTGAAGGGAAAAGCAAGTATAAGCGTGGAAATGACGGTGGGAGAATATATGACAAATTATCTGAGTATCCTTTTATGGCTCTGCTCTTTAACGGATGGGGCATGGGCGTAGAGTATAACGAACCTCGCGGACATATGCATATGTTTCCGGATCAGCATACTGTTGACCCAAGCAGGTTAAAAGCCGGCGGTTCATGCCTTACATGCAAAACGCCTTATGCCCAGCAGCTTGCCGAAAAATATGGCGCAAGCTATTTTTCAATGCCTTATAAAGACGCGGTTAACCTAATACCACCAGAGCATAGAGATCTTGGGGTTACATGTATAGATTGTCATAATAACAGAGATATGTCTTTACGGCTCTCCAGAGGCTTTACTCTTGGGAAAGCGCTGCAAAAAATAGGCGTTAACGAAGCCGACCTTACAAATCAGGATAAAAGAACATTAGTATGCGCCCAATGCCATGTTACATACACCATCCCAAAAAGTGCGGATATGAAATCTCAGGATGTATTCTTCCCTTGGGATGGCAGCAAATGGGGAAATATTTCTATTGAAAATATTATAAAAAAATTACGCAGTGATAAATCATACGGAGAGTGGACACAAGCCGTTACAGGATTCAAAATGGCATTTATCCGCCACCCTGAATTTGAGATGTTCTCTAACGGAAGTGTACACTGGATGGCAGGGGCCTCCTGTGCAGATTGCCATATGCCGTATATCAGAGTCGGAAGTAAAAAGGTCTCTGACCATAGAGTTATGAGCCCATTAAAGAATGGTTTGAAAGCCTGCCAACAGTGTCATCCTCAAAGTGAAGAGTGGTTAAGAAATCAAGTTATTGCTATTCAGGACAGGGCTGTTTCTCAATATATCCGTTCAGGATATGCTCTGGCCACTGTAGCTAAACTTTTTGAAATGACTCATAAGGCACAGGCCAGCGGTAAAACAATAGACCAGAATCTTTATAATCAGGCAAAAGATTATTACGAAGAAGGTTTCTATAGAAATCTGTTCTTTGGAGCTGAAAACTCTTTAGGATTCCACAATCCTACAGAAGCTATGAGGATTCTTGGTGATGCCTCAATGTACGCCGGAAAAGCAGAAGCTCTTCTCCGTCAGGCATTGACAAAAGCAGGAGTTGACGTTCCAGCTAAAATAGATCTTGAACTCCCTAAGTATCTCAATAACAGAGGAGAAAAGAAACTCATGTTCAAACCTGAGCAGGAGATTAAAGATCCATTTGCAGGAAAATAACAAAATGTATTGGTCCCGTAAGTGAAGTTGAAGAGGCGGGGGCAAAAGGGGGGATGAATGATCTTCATCCCCCTTTTTTATTTTTAGCTGGTCGATCAATTTGTTTTTATGACTTCGACTTTGAATCATATGCTGTGGCTATGGGGGCGATCATTGATCGCCCGATAACACGGGCGGCAGATTGCCGTCCCCACATTCTCAGAACGTTTAACGTGGCGCTACCACGCCTCATGCTCTACTCCCCGGCTGCCTTACCTATGAGCCAAAATTATTTGTCATTATGTAGGTACGACTGTCCTCGGTCGCCCGAAATAAAACGCATAGAGGTAACATAGAATATATTGCCTAATTTTATAATTTAGGCAATATATTGAATATTAAAAAATATGGACTCTGATATTTGTGAGCTGAGGTATTACGGTAGCTAATTGAAATAGACGCATAGAAGAATTGAATAAAATAGTATTGCCTAATAGTATAAATAGTAATACCATTAGGCAATCAAGAAAAACTCTGTAGAGATAAAATATACCTTATCCCCACACTCAATAATAAAAAAACGGATGAAGAGGAAACGATCTGGGAAACCCCTTCATCCGTGCCTGCCGAAAGACAGGCCATCTCTCCACAAGGAAAAGAGAGATGAATCATGTAGGGGCGCACTGTGCGCTCCCCTAATGACCTTCGTGGAATGTGGGTTTAACTCCACACTCCACTCTTCACACTTCACACTGCCTTACCAAACGCATCTAAACCCGGCATTGACTTTCCAAGGTACTTCTATTCTCGACCCTTTGATGTATTCGTAGTCAGCGTAGAATTGTTTGTCTCCTGTTACCTGCCAGGTTATTCCTCCTCCTACTTGATAACGATCACCTGCTGAATTCGCTTTGAAGTTTCCTCCGTCTATGTTTATGTCTCCTCCGTTTGTCCAGGTTTGCCCATACATTCCTTTGATGTATGGTTGGATCGTTCCTGCTCTTTCGGTTGTTATGGTTTTCCCTGCTACTATTCCTGCTCTTATGTCGTAGCTGTCACTGGCTCTTTGTTCTACATTTACTACATTTCCGCTTGTTGTGTAACTAGCTTTGGTGAAATGGACATAGGTGCCTTGTACTTGCGGTTCTATATACCAACCTTTTTCACTTTTTATTTTCTTTCCAAGCTCCAAACTTCCCAGTATGCCCCAATTGTTGTATTTTGCTGTGCTGTGGTAACTATCATTTGAGTTTATTTCTGTGTCGAGGTAACCACCTTTTCCTACTGCGTCTAGGTAATATCCTTTGTTGTTTTCCCATGTCCCATATATCCCTCCATATATGGTATCTATGTTGTCATGCCCTTGGTTGCTTCCTATTTGCCTTTTGTCATAGTTCATTCCTGCAAAGAGTCCTGTGGAGAGTCGGCTGTTTTGGAATTGCCAGGTTCTGTCTGTTCCTGCGTCAAATCCATAGACTGTGCTTTTGTAGTTTACTTGGCTGTCGTTTGTGTTTACTCTCGCCTGCCAGCCATACCCCCTTACCCAGCTCTGCATTCCATGGGTTGCTTGTTTGTAGTCGGTTGCTCTTAGTTCTCCCATTCTTTGTAATAGGGTGTCATTTATTATCCAGCCGCTTGCCTGGTCACTTGCTCCCAATATACTGGTTAGCAGATTCCCATAGCTTGGGGCCAGATACCAGTTTGCAGCGTCTGATGGGAGTAAGTTCATCTGCTTACCGCTTAATAGGTTATAGTTATATAGTCCCATTTCTAATGGTCCGTTTGTTAATGTGTAGTTTCCTGTGCTTGCTGTTGGATTACTTACGTTTATTAGTTCGAGGGGTAAGGCTTTGCCTTTTATGTTCCCTCCTGTGTTATTTATTGTTATTGCATAGCTTCCACTGGTTGTTTGGGTGGTTATAAGATCCCCTGTGTTGGCTGCTATGTTGGTGTTCATCGACATTGTGCTGCCATTACTGCCGTTGAAGGCCGTTGTTTGTATTGTTGTATAATCCGCCGGATTGCTGGAGTTTGTTGGTGGTTGTCCGAAGTTTATATGCCCTGCGTTACTTGCCAGGGTTCCTACTATGGAGTTCTGAGTTACGTTCCAAGTCCCTCCGTTGTTCAGGTTAAGGGTTGTTCCCGGTGCTCCTGCCACCTGGCCACCTAATAAGGCGTTTGCCCCATCCATTGTTAATGTCCCTCCACTTATTATTGTCCCGCCTGTGTAGGTGTTGGCGTTTGTCAGTACGAGGGTACCCAAATCTGTTTTGTTGATCCCACCATCACCAGTTAGTTGTGCGGATATGGTGGCTACGTATTCTGCTCCGTCTGTTGCTCCGTCTCCTACTTGTATTACGTTACTTCCTGATGCCAGTTCCAGAGGACCTCCGTTGATTAGATAGCCATTTGTGCCAAAGCTCATTCCGGCGGAGATTACTTGACCGTCGCTGTTGTCTACTGTGACAGTCCCTGCTTGTCCCTGAAATACTGCAAAGGATGGGTTAGGATACGCTCCGTTGAGGCTGCCATCGCTGTTTGTCCAGTTATTGTTACTTTGGTTTGCATTCCATATGCCGTTACCCCCCTGGATTGTACCGTCATTTGGCACCCCGATACCTCCGGTACCTGATGAAGCCGGATCTCCGTCCCAGTAACCAAAGCCCATACCGGCTGTATAGATGAGGTTTACTTGGTTATTTACTGAGGTTTGCACTATGTAGTCTGTTGTGTTACCTGCCGGCATTGTTCCAAGGTTTAGTCCGCCACTATTGGTTAATGTACCGCCATAGTTGATTACTCTGTATATTCCTGGTGTGAATGAGCCTCCTTCTGTTTGGGCTACATTCAGAGTGCCACCGTCTAGTGTGAGGTTACCACCTACGACTGTTAAGTCGTTTGATGGTCCGCCTACTATGTTGGCTGCTCCGAATTGATAGTTCAGGGTTGAACCGCTGTTTACTGTGAGGTTTCCTCCGATGGTTAAGGTTCCTGGCGCACTTCCTGCTGCAGCTCCCGGTGACAGGATGCTCCCGTTATTAAGTGCTACGTCTCCTCCTATGGTCCCTATCCCTCCTAATGTGGCACCCGATTCTACTGTTGTTGGCCCGGTTGCTGCTGCTTGGTTACCGTTTACATACAGTGATCCTTCGTTTATGTTTGTTGGCCCTGTGTAGCTGTTGGCTCCGGTTAATGTTAATGTGCCTGCTCCTATTTTATCCAGAGCTACAGGGCCTGTTATTGTTCCCTCAAATGTTGTGCTGTCTGCTGCTGTTGCATTGTTTTCTGTCAGGGTGGTTGGTGTTGTTCCTGTGTTTGTTACTATCCCTGTTCCTGTTAGGTTGTTTATTTGTTGGTCATAGTTGTTGAGGTCAAGGGTGCCTAGTGCATTTATTGTTACTTGACTGCTGTCTATTATTGTGTCGGCTATTCCTGTTTGTAAGGTGCCGGTGTTTATTGTTGTTGCTCCTGTGTAGGTGTTAGCTGCTGATAGTATTAATGTGCCTGTTCCGTTTTTGGTCAGGCTTGTTCCGTCCCAACCTGTTGCAGAGGCCGCTTGATCTGTTAGGGGTACGCCTACTTCAAAGCTGGTTACTCCACCATTGTATGGGTTTACTGTGAAGATGCCGTTTCCTGTTGTTGTGCCGCTAAACCAGGCCAGTTGATATCCTATGTCGTAGTCGTTGTTGTTATTGGTCAGACCTGATCCCAAGACCAGGTAATCCGGAAGCGCTTGCGCTCCGTTTGTTGTTATTGGGCTTACGCTGTCAAAGTTTCCGGTTATTCCGTCTGTAGCGGAACCTGTTGTGTGGATTAGGTTATAGGCTGCATATAGTCCGTTTGTTGTGTTTGCTGCTGTTATTGATGTCGGAAGTGTACTGTCATCTAAGTTTGATACTGTCAAGTTTCCTGCCAATGATGCATTCACTGCTGTTATGTCAGGCGTAAAGCCGGGATTAGTATCGGGCAGCATGCCGGTCCCAAGAACTACATTTAGATTGCTTCCGCTTGCCTGTGTGAATTCTCCTCCTACGTTTAGGGTTGTTGAAGCTGTTGTTAGGGCTGTTGTTGCTCCTGTTTCTGTTGTGTAGTTTCCTATGGTGCTAAATACTCCGGCTTGGGCTAGTGCTAGTGTTCCCCCCTTTACGTCTACGCTTCCGACGTCTGACCCAAGAGCGGTTAATGTGGTAAATCCGGCATCGTGTAATACCGATCCGGGACCGGTGAGCTGCGGGGTGAAGAAGTAGGTGCCGGTGTTGTCTGTATGGTTAAATACCAGTTGGCCGATTGTGTCGATAGCTACAGTAGGTGTATTAAGGGTACCAGGAGCTACAGGAACGCTTCCATCTGCCGCTCCTATATTTACCACACCACTCACACCGCCGGCCTGACCCACATAGGTAGTGCCGCTAGCATTTACTGTACCGCTGTCGGAAATCGTGAGAGCACCAGGGCCCTGCCAACCCACCACCAAGTAGCCGTTATTGATCCATTGTGACGACGGACCGCTTACTGTCACTGTACCATCACCGCCGGTTACATAACCAATTATCCCATTACTATTTGCCACAGAGCCGCCATTGGAAATAGCCAGCGTGCCGGTGCCCTGATAGCCAACGATCAACTGGTCGGAATTCGTCCATGTTGAGTTTGTCCCGTCGACCATAACTGTACCATTAGCACCAGCCCAATAGCCAAGTATCCCATCGTTTGTAAAGGAGCCGCCACCCGATGTCACAGAGCCGCCATTGGAAATGGTCAATGTACCGTCACCCTGATGACCGATAATCAACTGACCTGAATTCGTCCATGTCGAGCCTGCTCCATCAACCGTAACTGTGCCAGTACCTCCTACGAACCGACCGATACTGCCGGCGGGAGTGGCCGCGTAGTTCTGGATACTGGAAACGTAGCCGCCATTCAAAATATTCAGCGTACCGTCGCCCTGTCTACCGACAACCAAAGAATCGGAATTCGTCCAAGTTGAGCCTGTTCCGTCGACCGTCACCGTGCCAGTATCATTATTCATCCCTATAGTGCCGACAACATTGGAAACAACGCCGCCGTGCGTAACGTTCAGCGTACCAGTACCCCCATCACCAACCACGAGAGCCCCACTGGATCCGCTAGGACCGCCGACAATCGTCAATCGTGAGTTGTTCCCATCAACGTTGACCGTACCCGTACCTGTAGGCGAATAGCTCGCCCCGCCGATATTGACTTCGCTATCAAAATTGACGGCACCGCCATTGGTGATGTTCAGCAAACCGCTGCCGGAACCATTAAACCCAACATTAAGTGTACCGGTACTGTTCCACTCTGAACCCCACCCATCGACTGTAACCGTGCCCTGAGAACCGGAGTTTCTGCCAATATAAGCGACATTATTGCCGGGATTAGGGTCATTTAAGGAAACGACTCCGCCATTCGAAATGGTCAACGTGCCGGTACCATTGCTCCCTATAGTCAGGGAACCAGTCGACTTTAATATTGAACCAGAGCCGTCTACAGTAACTGTGCCGGTGGAACCAGATTGATCACCGATAATGGCACCGAGGCCATAGGCACCAGTAGAAACGACACCGCCGCCGGAGATGGCCAGCGTGCCAGTGCCAGACTCACCGATAAAGATGTAACTCGAATCCGTCCATGTGGAGCCGGCTCCGTTTACTGTAACTGTACCGGTGGAACCGGAAGTATAACCTACATAAGACAAGCTACTGGAAACTGCTCCACCATTGGTGATATCCAGCTCGCCGGTGTTGGGATTACCAACATAAAGTGAGCCTCCAGCTAAGTTTAATGATGTACCATTTACACTGTATGGAGTGTTGGCATTGCTGGTGTCAATAGTAAGATCTGCATAAGCAGCTGAAGAAAAGCTAAGCCCCAGAGTTGCCGCCAGGATTGCCGCAACCGCCAGTTTTCCTCTGCGACCTTTTCCGTGAGCTTTTGTTATTTCCGCTACGGCCATCCAGGCACCTAAAGTTTCATTCCAAATTGTTTTAAATATCTTGTTCATTATTTACTCCTTGTTTTTTCATTTTGTAGATCATTAGCAAATGATCAGCGTTGACATATTTTCGTAATATTAAAAACGGCTATGATATTGGAGACTATCAGGGTCTTATTATATTGTCAAACTTTTTCTTATATATTTTTCACAATATTGAAAAATAGTTAACGTTAGTGTCATTAAAATAGACTAAGTGGAGAACTCAGCAATCCATGCCCCATATCTAAAAACAGTATGTTAGCCTTATACAAAAACCAAAAAAGCTGAAAAAGGAAAATCCCTTTTCAGCTTTTTTGTTGCTAAAATGCCTTCTGTCACTTTTACACTACATATACTCCCCCATTTTGTGTTGTATATTGTTTCAAGCCCAAGCTCACTTTGTTTTGCCTAACTACAGGTGACCAAGATATGTGGAGTATTATTAAAAATTTTAAGCGATCTAATACTTTTTATTATATTTTTTTATTAAATTTTTTCGTAAAAACAAAAATACTAATTCAGAAATGATTAAACATAGGTGAGTAGATGAGGAATAGCCGTCTTTACAAACAGGAGGAATTTGTTTTCAATAACATGGCAATCATTGCCTAATTCTATGAATTATAGGAGTATTATGTAATGCTAATATTATTACGATATATGGTTTTTATTATATGTAAGCCCAGGTATTAAGGCAGGTAATAGAAATTATGTCGTAGAAAAAATGATTAAGACATTATTGCCTAATTCTCTATAACAGTTATGATTAGGTAATATTATTCTTTTTGAGTTTGGAGTGTGAAGAGTGGCAATCCATAAAATGGTTCTGTAGGAGCGGCAATCTGCTGCCCATTGTTTTATTGATTGCAATCGCGGGTGGCGCGGCAGATTGCCGCCCATACGGTCAAACGATATGCAACGAGGCTAACGCCACATATAGTCAAAAGCCTGCGTCATATAAAACCGAAGTCACATTAATTACTTCTTCCTCCACCCTTCCTTGTTCACCTGAGGAGTACGCGCAATAGCCAAAGCATCAGGCGGAACATTTTCGGTAACGGTAGTACCTGCCGCAATTAAAGCGTTTTCACCAATCTCAACCGGAGCTACAAACTGAACATCGCTCCCTACAAATACTCTGTCCTGAATAACGGTTTTATGCTTATTAATCCCGTCATAATTACAGGTAATTGTCCCGCAGCCAATGTTAACATCTTTACCTATCTCAGCATCTCCCAAATATGTAAGGTGTGAAGCTTTAGAACCATCGCCCATTACTGTTTTTTTTGTTTCGACAAAGTTACCTATCTTAACATTTGAACCAAGAACAGTTCCTGGGCGCAGATGCGCCATAGGCCCCAAAGATGTATTATTGCCGACTTTTGATTCAGAAATTATTGTTCCTGCCTTCACTGTAACATTATCGCCGATAGAAGAGCGGCAAATCGTAACTCCCGCTTCTATTATACAATTCTCCCCTATTGTTGAATCGCCTGAAATACAGGTATTGGGGTAGATTATTGTGTCTTTACCTATAATAATCCCATCTTCGATATATGTTGTTAGCGGATCTATCATAGTAACGCCTTCAAGCATATACTTTGTATTAATCCGATTACACAGAACCGCACCGGCTTTTGCCAGTTGAACGCGGTCATTTATACCCATAACCTCATCAGGATCTTTTGCAGGAAAGGCTGCACACTTTAGATTTTTTTCGACTGCCTTAGATACTATGTCTGTAAGGTAATACTCTCCCTGGGCATTATTGTTATCAAGCTTTTTTACAGCTTCAATAAGAAAATCAGCCGCTACGCAATATATACCGGAATTAACCTCTTTGATTTTCCGCTCTTCGTCTGTAGCATCTCTCTCTTCTACAATTTTTACTATCTCCGCATTATCCCCTTTCACTACACGGCCATAACCAAAAGGGGCTTCCTGATATGAGGTAAGAACAGTCAGTGTCGCGCCTGAGTTATTATGAGAAGATAACATATCTCTTAAAGTCTCCGGGCGGATGAGAGGAACATCACCGCAAAGGATCAGCACATTACCTTGAAATCCGCTAAGCTGTGGGAGAGCAGATAAAACAGCATCTCCTGTCCCTAAAAGCTCTTTCTGCTCTGCGAATAAAAGTACCTCATCCCCTGAGAAAAACTCTTTTACCTTTTCAGACTGATGCCCTGAAACCACTATGATAGGGGCTGCACCGACATTTTTCGCAGCATTAACAGGCCAGAAAATAAGGGGCTTCTCTCCAAGCTTATGCATGACCTTAACAAGATTGGATTTCATTCTTGTCCCTTTACCTGCTGCAAGAATAATAGCTGCTACCTTCATAACCGGCTCCTCTGTTTTGAATATGAACTTAGTTACTATATGTTACATTAATAGATATGAAAAGTAATAGCGTCAAGAGGTTTTATATGACTTCGGATTTTGGTGATATGCTGCTTATTCAGTGTGGAGAGTGAAGTTTAATTCCACACTCCACTCTTCACACTCCACACTCCACACTATTCTAAAAGCCTGCGTCACAACAAAATGTTGGTAGAGCTGCAATATAATGCTACTATTTTAATCATGAATATCTGGAAATCCTTCATAAATACATCAGTATGTATAATCTATTCCATGCTGCCCCAAAAAGAAGCTAAAGAGTGTAATATACATAGTTCAGCCAACTCTTTTAAATCAGTAAAGAAACTTATGTTAAGCATTGTTTTTTTTAGGTATTCAAAGGGAGAAGTAACAGTTTTTCTCCCTTTAGTTAAAAGCATAGCAGCCCCATTTATTCTTTTCAGGCTTAAACGGTCAGGGCTTTCAGAAAGTAAAGTTACTGTTGATAAGGAAGGAACATATATCACTGCAAGACATTAAAAAGAGCTGGAATCTGTTCCGGTTTTCAGTTAACTGAAATTTGATTCAAAATTTTTAGATACTAACCCTTTTTCAGTTTCTGCCAATTTATCATACTCTATTTTAAGAGTTTCATAATGTTCTGTTGTTTCTAAAATTGCTTGTTCAAAAACACTCTTTACTAATGGATCTATACTCAGTTCTTCAACATATTCAGTATAGAGATCTAAGCATTTTTTCTCGTCTTGTATGGATAATTCCATAGCAGTTTTTTCATGTGTTCCTTTTGCAACCATATGCAACAGCTCTCTATATGTAGAGTCGTCAAAATCCGGCGGAGCTGCCAGAATATCCTGGAATGTCACAAAAGTATCCCCCTTATAATATCGTAAGAAAGATTCCATATGCCTAAACTCTTCCTCTGCTATACGATTAAACAGTTCTTTTACTTTTGGAGTTGTAGCCATATCCGCTGCCGCAAGATAAAAATCTGCCCTATCTTTCTCAAGTTTTACCGCAGTTCTTAGAGCTTCCTGAAGTGTATAATATTTCATAATATCACCTCCATGCTAATCCATTAATATATGTTTAGTACTATATAACTAATTTAAATAAAAGTAAACAAAAATCTTTATAATTGTGTCGCTTTAAAGATATTATGCTGTGTAATAGTGTTTTTCACCTAGATGCTACGCTGAATTAATTTGAAGTGGAATAATGGTGCTTAAATATGTAGATAAGGAGACTGATTAAAGACATCTTGAGAAGTGAGTTGTGAAGCACATTTGTGGAGTTTATGCTGAGTGTAGTGAATCCCTGCTAGCTCAGGATACACCTGACTTCACAGGTTTTTCATAAAGCTAATGACACAGAGACGTCATTGCGGGCTTGACCCGCAATCTTCAAATAGCAGGTGCGGATCGAGTCCGCAACAACGGCAGCCGAGGAGCAGGGCGTGAAGCGTAGCAGCGCTACGTTGAACGTCCTGAGACGAGGCTAACGTAGCATATGCCCAAAAGCTTGCGTCACAATAAATCGTTAATAACAACTCCGGCCATCGTTAAACCAAAAATAGGTGGGACAACAGACATACTCCCTAATGTTACACGTCGCGACCATTCACCCCTTCCATCAGGCAGTTCTGTCACCGAACCCGGTGGGGTTCCATTAGTAAAACCGGGAAATTCTTCAAGAGAATAGACAACTTTGACGCCGCTCTCTATCCCCTCTTTTCTGAGAAGTTTTCGCATGGAACGAGCCATTCTGCATTTACTTGTCTCAGAAATATCTGAAACGCGGATAAGGGTGGGGTCCAGCTTCATAGCCGCTCCCATGCTAGATATGACTGGTAATCCTTTATTGATACAGCTTTTTATAAGGTAAACTTTATTTGTAAAATGGTCGATGGCGTCCAAAACATAATCAAATTTGCCGGCCAAAAGGAAATCTGAGGTATCAGGCGAGTAGAACTCTCTTATAGGGATAATTTCTGCTTCAGGATTTATTAAAGCCATTCGCTCTGCCATAAGCTCTGTTTTTGATTTGCCTATGGTTGCTTCCAAAGCGTGAAGCTGTCTGTTTATATTCGATTCCGATACATCATCAAAGTCAACTATGGTTAGTTTACCTACTCCACCCCTGCAAAGAGCCTCAGCAGCATAACTCCCCACTCCGCCAAGACCGAAAACTATAACAGAGGATTTTTGCAATTTTTCCAATCCTATTTTCCCGATAAGAATCTCGGAACGGGAAAACCTGTTTAAATCCATTATCTCCTCTTATGAGATCATCATCTAAATTTTTAAGCCAAAAATCGACACAGCATTTTGAGTAGTAATATCCGCCACCTGTTGCACAGAAATATTCTTTATCTCTGCAACAACTTCAACAATTTCCCTCAAATGTGCCGGTTCATTCGGAATTCCACGAAAAGATTCAGGGGAAAGATTAGGAGAATCTGTCTCCAGGACAATATCATCAATAGATATATTTTGTAAAACCCTGACAGGCTTCAAAGCCCCTTTCCATGTTACCGTACCTGCAATACCAATCTTAAATCCAAGTTTAATCATTTCTGTTGCAATTTCAGGGCTTCCTGAAAAAGCGTGTATTACCCCCCTCAATTTGAGGCTATGCACTCTATATAGTATTGAAAGCAAGTCTTTGAAGGCTTTCCGACAATGAATGATAATTGGAAGATCACGTTCTATGGCAAGATCAAGCTGTGATTTGAAAACTTCTATTTGAACCTCTCTTGACGGAGATTTAACCATATAATCAAGGCCAATCTCTCCAACCGCAACAGAATACTTTAAAAGGTCTTTAAGTTCAGACTCTACGCTTGTATTGTACTGATCAGCATATAATGGATGTAGGCCAAAGGCCGGAAAGATATTATTATAATCCTTGGAAAGCTTAAGTATTTCAGACCATTCCGCAGGCTTAACTCCCGGGACAAGAAAATAGTTAACGCCATTTTCTTTTCCTCTTTGGAGAATTTCAGGCAAATGCTCGGCAAGCGATTTAAAATTAAGATGGCAATGGGTATCAATAAGCATAGTTAAATAATACCATAAATATTGTCATATATAAGCAATCAAATAATCTTTTTTTATTGCTCTTTGCGATATGTAATGTCATTATCTTGCCCGGCGAAGGGCTCTCTTCGCCATTATTTTGTTAATACCAGGAAAAATATAAATCATAGTAAAAGATTATTCGTAAGGAGTTACCCGTCATTGCAGAGATTTAACCAGAAAGAGATTGATAAAAGAAGAACTTTCGCTATTATCAGCCACCCAGATGCAGGGAAAACAACCATAACGGAAAAACTCCTTCTGTTCGGTGGCGCAATCCAACAGGCTGGAGAGGTAAGAGCAAGAAAAGCAGCAAGACATGCCACATCTGACTGGATGGAGATGGAGAAACAACGAGGCATATCTGTTACGTCATCTGTAATGAAATTCACATATCATGATTATGAAGTGAATCTTCTTGATACACCCGGCCATAATGACTTTTCTGAGGATACTTACAGGGTTCTTACTGCTGTAGACTCTGCCCTCATGGTCATTGATTCGGTTAAAGGTGTAGAGGCCCAAACTAAGAAACTTCTTGAGGTTTGCCGGCTTCGCCATACACCAATTATGACATTTATAAATAAATTAGACCGCGAGGGAAGAGAGTCTCTGGAGCTGCTGGAT
>WQYY01000038.1 GCA_009780995.1 Desulfuromonadales bacterium | reverse complement strand
TTGTGCTTTGTGCGTTGTGCTTTGTGCTTTTTGCCTTGTGCGTTGTGCGTTGTGCGTTGTGCGTTGTGCGTTGTGCGTTGTGCGTTGTGCGTTGTGCGTTGTGCGTTGTGCGTTGTGCGTGTATTAAGTTCATAGTATTAACCATTATTAAAAATTGCCAAATCTCATTTTTCTTGTCAAGCTTTTTTTAAACCTTTTTTGATTTTCTGAAAACGTCAAGTAGCCTGCAACGAAGGCAACGCGGCATATGGCCAAAAGCCCAAGTCACTAACCGACTGATTGATTTTTTTACCTATAGCCTCAGGTTATACCTGACTTCGCTAACTTCCGACTGATTTACATTTTAAGCTCAACCGCGCTTGATTTCCATAACTCCACTCTTTACACTCCACACTACACACTGAATAATGTCAATAATGATTAAATTGTGCTACAAATTAACTAATATCTATCAGCTAATCATAAAATCCGGCTTGGGAGAAAGCAATGTTATGGCAACGTTATAAGGAATTTCTTTGTGATATTCCTGAAATAGGGCTGCTTCTGGATATAAGCAGAATGAATTTTGATAACTCTTTTTTTGATTCAAAAGAGCCTGAAATGCAAAAGGCTTTCACTCAAATGGAAGCCCTTGAAGCCGGCGGGATCGCAAATCCAGACGAGAACAGGATGGTAGGTCATTACTGGCTGAGGAACCCTGCTATTGCCCCCACTCCTGAAATAAGCGCGGAGATCAAATTCACTATACGGGCTGTAAAAGAATTTACGGAAGATATACATACTGGAGAGCTGAAAACGCCTGAAGGAAAGATATTCAAAAAGCTTCTGGTTATAGGGATAGGAGGCTCTGCCCTTGGCCCGCAGTTTGTTGCTGATTCCCTCAAAAGCCCTTTAAATAAGATGACGCCATACTTTTTTGATAATACAGACCCTGACGGTATGGATTCCGTACTTGCTGAAATTGGGACAGCTCTTGATGAGACATTGGTGGTTGTTATTTCAAAAAGCGGCAGGACAAAAGAGACAAGAAACGGAATGTCGGAAGCAAAGGAAGCTTACAGTAAAGTTGGACTGAACTTTCCTAAATATGCTGTAGCAATCACAGGTAATGGAAGCGAGCTTGATAAAACAGCGGAGAATGAAGGCTGGATTGCACGTTTCCCAATGTGGGACTGGGTAGGAGGCCGTACTTCCGTAACATCAGCCGTAGGGCTTTTACCTGCCGCCCTGCAGGGAATAGATATTGACTCTCTTCTTAACGGAGCCAAGCTTTGCGATATAGCAACCAGAAATCGGGTTACGAGAAAGAATCCGGCGGCAATCCTTGCTCTCATGTGGCATTACGCAACAGGAGGAAAAGGTAAAAAAGATATGGTAATCCTGCCATATAAGGACAGGCTCCTCCTTTTCTCCAGATATCTCCAGCAACTGCTTATGGAATCAATAGGCAAAGAGAAGGATCTTAGCGGTAATGCTGTACATCAGGGATTAAGCGTATATGGCAATAAAGGTTCCACAGATCAACATGCATACGTGCAGCAGCTCAGAGAAGGTATAAACAACTTCTTTGTTACTTTTATTGAGGTGTTAAAAGACAGAGGGCAGAGATCAATGATGGTGGAGCCTGAAATAACCAGCGGAGATTACCTCGCAGGATTTCTTCAGGGGACAAGGGAAGCCTTGAGTGAGGCAGGGCGCGAATCAATAACTATTACAGTAGAAGAAATTTCCCCTAAGACAGTAGGGGCTCTTATCGCCCTTTATGAGAGGAGTGTAGGCCTTTACTCTTTCCTTATAGATGTAAACGCTTACCATCAGCCAGGAGTTGAAGCAGGTAAAAAGGCTGCTAACACTGTACTGGAAACTCAAAGAGATATCCTCTCTTTTCTGAAAAATAACCAGCCAAAGAGCTTCAGAGCTGGTGAGATAGCGGAGTTGTCAGGCAAGCCTGAAAAAGTTGAAATGATATTCAGAATAATGATGCATATTGCCGCAAATCCAGATCACAATATAAAGATGGAAAAAGCCGAGCCTGTATGGAACAGTAGATTCCGTTCCTAAGGGTGACATCACCCAGGCTTGCTGTTATGATAGATCAGACCGTAGGGGGAGCCACCACCCCGGCCTTCGGCCACCCCTTCACAAAGGGGAATTTATTGTTGCCTGCGCCGTGTCGTGTTTGCGTAGGGGCGCGCATTGCGCGTCCGTGCCGTTTAACTGGCGAACACAGTTCGCCCCTACAAAAACCAACAACCACGGCATAGCTTCATCGTGCCTTGTTTGCGTAGGGGCAGCAACCTGCTGCCCGCGTTTTGTTCTGGGTGGCAGATTGCCGCCCCTACGTGGTTATCGTAATTACGGCATTTATCGTAGGGGCGCACAGTGTGCGCCCGCGTCGTTTCCCGGACGGCCAATGGCCGCCCCTACGAGAATCATCAAATATTAATTTAAAAAGGATCCTCATGCCACTTAAAATTTATAATACTTTTACAGGAATGAAAGAAGAGTTTGTCCCTATTACTCCGGGAAAAGCTAAGATGTATGTCTGCGGCGTTACTGTTTATGATGATTGCCATATAGGACATGCAAGAGCTAATGTCGCTTTTGATGTTGTTTACAGGTATCTGCTCTACTCAGGTTACGAAGTTGAGTATGTAAGAAACTATACAGATATTGACGATAAGATCATTAACCGCGCCAACCGCGAAGGGGTCGCGTTTAATGTCATATCTGAACGCTATATAAAATCTTTTGATGAAGATATGGCCAGGCTTAATACAGAGATTCCGACATACCAGCCAAAAGCTACGGAGCATATCAGCGAGATCATAAAACTGGTTGAAACCCTTATCGAAAGGGGAGCCGCTTACCATGAAGGAAATGATGTTTACTTCAGTGTAGAAAATTTTAAAAACTATCTTCAACTCTCGAAACGGAATCTTGAGGAGATGCGGGCAGGAGCCAGGATAGAGGTTGACGAGAGAAAACGTAATCCAATGGATTTCACCTTATGGAAAGGGGCGAAGCCCGGTGAACCTTCATGGGACTCCCCATGGGGAAAGGGACGTCCGGGCTGGCATATTGAATGTTCAGCAATGGGTATGAAAATTCTCGGAGAAACTTTCGATATTCACGGCGGCGGAAAAGACCTTATATTCCCTCACCATGAAAATGAGATCGCCCAGTCTGAAGCTGCTACAGGAAAACAGTTTGTACGTTACTGGATGCATAACGGATTTGTAAATATAAACTCCGAAAAGATGAGTAAATCCCTTGGTAATTTCTTTACTGTCAGGGACGTGCTAAAGCGTTATGACAGCGAAGTCCTCAGATTTTTCCTTCTTTCAGCCCACTACCGTTCACCAATAGATTTTTCCGATCAGAATCTCGCTGATGCGGGCGCAGGACTTGAGAGAATTTACAAAGCCCTTGCCCTAGCAGATGAAATTATTGAAAAAAACAGTTCGACAGCGCCGGTTGATATTAATCACAACTCTCTTACAAAAAATGAAGCCGAACTGTATGAAAAAATCATAAACCTTGAAAACCGCTTTAAAGAAGCAATGGATGATGACTTTAACGCGGCTCTAGCTATTGCGCATATCTTTGACCTCATAAGAAGCCTCAATAAACTCCTTGTTGAGAAACCAACAGAAAACACGCTGCCTCTCCTGTCTAATCTGAAAGAAAGCCTCGCCAGGTTGGCAAAGGTTCTTGGCGTGATTAATTCCGTACCAATAGATTACCTTAAACGTATTCAGCTAAGAAAAACCACTGAACTCTCAATCAGCGCTGAAGAGATTGAACAGCTTGTTGCTGAACGTGCAGCAGCGCGTAAAGAACGTAATTTTAAGCGAAGTGATGAAATAAGGGATTTCCTGGCAGAAAAGGGGATTGAGATATTCGACTCTCCGAAAGGGAGTTCATGGAGAGTCAAATAAAAGAGTTAAATATACACAATAGTGAAAGTCATTTGCTATTCTTTTTATTCTCTGTATTTTTGTCCCCTAATTGTCAGGAGATTATTTATTATGACAGTACATAGTGCAATATATACGTTCATATCCTCATTTATAGCCTTATTTCCGGTTATCAACCCTATCGGATCAGGTTTCATTGTTAACGATTTCCTTGAGGCGCTTAATGCCGCACAGCGAAAAGTCGTAATAAAGAAAATTATTATCAATAGTTTGTTTATCGCCATCGGAACTTTACTTATGGGGCACTTGATTCTGCTGATATTCAATCTTGAAATACCTATAATTCAAGTAGCAGGGGGAATGCTTATATGTAAAACCGGTCTGGGATGGCTTTCCGATAAGGAAACAACTAATCCTGAGGTTTCGTATGAAACTACCAACAAAATCAGTATTAAAAATATCGAAAGTAAAATATTTTATCCGATCTCATTTCCCATAGTTATGGGTGCCGGAAGCATATCTGTTATTTTCACCTTAATGGCAAGTATGTCGGACAAAAATAGCCTATTAAATACGGTTATTAACTATATTATAATCATATTGGCAATTGTTTCCATTTGTGTAATCCTGTATTTTGTTCTTTCACAAGGGCCTAAAATCGCAAACAAACTAGGAGCATCCGGCAACATGATTATTAATAAGCTGGTTGCTTTTTTCACGTTTTGCATAGGTCTCCAAATTTTGGTAATCGGTATCTCTGAAATTTTTCACATCAATGTTTTATGATAAAAAAGAAAGGCCGCTTACGCGGCCTTTCCAAGTAATATATTTGACTTTTTACTAAACTGCCTGATTATTAAGTTGCAGTTTAGATTTTAACTGAAGCATTGCTTCACGCATAATATCAGAAACGCTTTTTTGAGTCTCTGACATAAGAGCCTCAAGTTCAATACGCTCTTCATCACTTATTCTCATAGAAATTACATTATACTTTGGTTTTGCTCTCAATTTTCCCATTTTTTTCTCCTATTAAGTAAATAATTTTATTTTTTTGTCTGCTACATATAAACATAGATAATGCTAACTCTGTGCCAATAATTTTTAAACATGAAAAAAAGCTCTAACGGCTTAATTTTATTACATAAAAACTTAAACCGCTCTTCAAAATTACTCTCACCAAAATAAACTTTGTGCCTTAATTGGCACACTAACATACGATGAAACTAACACTTACCAATTATCTGTTTACGTATTGGAGCAAATATGTATACATAAATCTAATAATTATTGGCTCCGCCTCCCCTTTAATCCATGCTTATCAAGTATTCTATAAAAGGTACGTCTTGGCACCCCTGCGAGTTGTGCCGCTTTTGACACATTACCTCCTGACTCACCAAGATACTTTAACAAAAGCTTCTTTTCAATTTTCATTACATGAGGTTCCCGTTCAGTCCTGAAAGAGTTTAGGTCAGGAATTTCCGGAAATTCATCACTGTAATTTTCTGTAAAAACTAAAGGGAGATTCTCAAGAACTATTAAATTATCGGCAAGAACAGCAGCCCGTTCAATAACATTCTGCATCTCTCTTATATTACCAGGCCATTGGTATTGAAGCATGGCTTTGATAGCTCTATCTTCAATCCCCATAATATTCTTGTTTAATTTCTTCTGAGCTTTTTCAAGAAAATGATGCGCTAAGAGAGGCACAGACTCCATACGGTTCCTTAAAGGGGGCATTGTCATCGCAAATACATTCAATCTGTAGTAAAGGTCCTCACGGAACCACCCCTCTTTAACACCTGATTCCAAACTCTTATTAGTGGCAGCAATCAATCTTACATCAATCTTTTTACTTACAGTACTCCCGACAGGTCTCACCTCACCGCTATCAAGAACCCTCAATAACTCCGCCTGAAGCTTTGGAGTAATATCGCCAATCTCATCAAGAAAAATTGTGCCGCCATCAGCAGCTTCGAAAAGCCCCTTCTTATCTGCAACAGCTCCGGTAAACGCCCCTCTTTTGTGACCGAATAGCTCACTTTCCAGCAATGAATCACTTAAAGCGGTGCAATTAAGAGTTACAAGCGGTTTATCATTCTTCTGGCTATACCTATGAATGGCTCTTGCTGTCAGCTCTTTACCTGTTCCCGACTCGCCCCGAATAAGGACAGTTGTAGGAGTCGGAGCTACCTGTTTTATCATATCTAAAACTTCTAAAGTCTTACTATCAGTTCCGACAATAAACTCATCTCCATACTCCATATACAACTCCCGCCTGGCAAGCTCATACTTTTGAATAAGCTCTCCCCGTTCCTCCTCCATTACATGTAAATTATGAGGTAGACACATCTCCATACCAGCTAAGCCCTGAAATACTGCAATAGCATGCTCACGGCAGCTTTTATAGCCGCAAGCTCCGCAATCAAGCTCATTTTTTCTTGTATATTTACCAGTTGCCCGCAAAATCTTTTTAACCTCTTGCGGCTTTGGGGTTGGAAGAGAAACGCCTCTGTCCTCAAAACTGCGGGTTAAAACAGGATTAACCCCGCTGTTAAGATACTCAGGGAGCGTGGCATAAGCAGCTCCCTTTTTGAAGTAGTTTATTATCGAATTGCGTTTACAAACCGCTGTAACCTCTTTTGTATGACTAGGTGGGCCAATACACCCATCATCACAGAACCTTAAATCCACATACTTGGGAGAAATCCTCTTTGCGATCAAATCACGGATAATATCCATAACATGAGTCTCTCCTGCCACTGACATTATCTCTGTATCAAAAGGGCTGAAAGGTATAGAAAAAGCTTCAAAAGGTCCGTCAGAAATAGGGAATAAGCGCCCTTTATCAGGCTCTATCCCGTCAAATGAGGATTCAGCTAAAGATTTTACAGAGATATTTCTTTGCTTAAAAAGAGTCTCCAGTTCATCATATGTGAGAGCTATATCCAAAGCGTTACCATCATTCGCATGAGCCTCAAACCGACAAGCAATACATGAACTTATAAAAACGATTTTCGTGTCAGCACCATGAATTTTTTTCAGGTAATTTCCGACAGCTATTTTTGGAGAAACTATCGGCATAAGATTGCCAATCAGCTCGGGGTAATGCTGCTCAATAAGGTCAACTATGGCAGGACAGTGTGATGAGATTAATGTCTTTTCTCCCGCTGTTAAAGCTTTCGAATAGGCATCACCTATCATCTCCGCCCCGATTCCCTCTTCATGAACTTCAGAAAATCCCAGCTTTTTCAAGCCTGTTACAAGCTGCTCAGGCTTTATATAATGGAAATGAGCAGGGAAAGATGTTCCTAAGACAGCTATGACCTTTTTACCCTCCGCAAGTATATTCTCTACTTGGGCAACCTCATTCAGAACAATTTTTGCATTTTGAGGACATGCATTAAAACAATTCCCACACCCAATACATCTTTCTGAAACTATCTCAGCATAATCCCTTTCAACCTTAATTGCCTTTACAGGGCAACTTCTGACACATGAGTAGCACTTTCGACATTTTTCAGTTATTGTAATAATCGGTTGCATAACATCACCTTGGACTTTTAATAAATCAGCATGTTTTCAATAATAACCTTTTTATAAAAAATGTGCAATATTTGGCACACTCTTATAATCTGGCAAATATGAAACGATAGAAAGTAACGCTTTTACCTAATGGCACAGGATTTTGGCTCATAGGTAAACCCAGTGTGAAGAGTGAAGTGTGAAGTGTGGAGTGTGAAATTATAATTAACTCCACTCTTCACACTCCAAACTCCACACTATTTCAGATATGGCCAAAAGCCGAAGTCACATAAAAAAGCCCTGGCGACAAGGAGGGGACCGTCACTCAGGGCAAATGAGAACTATTCTGTTCTCGCAATTTTCTCTACTTAGATAAGTATATTAACGTCAATTAAAACTTTTGCAAGCTGAGGTAAACAAATAAATGCCAAAAAGAATAATTCTTTTTAACTCCAGGATACTACATTTTTTCATCTGCTTAACTCTTCTCTTAGCCATTACCATTCAGAACTGTTATGCATCTGAAACCAAGACAGTAACCCCTACAGAAGAAGCATGGAACTATTATCGTGCATGGCAATGGACGGCGGGTCCAGTAATTCATGTAGGAGAAGCATGGTATTTAATAAAAATGAATGACCAGCCGGTAGGATTTGTTAAGCAGGAGGTAAAGAGTATTCCGGACGGCTATATAACAACCGTGCAAAGCGGTGTACAGCTAAAAATCATGGGAACTTCCAGAAACAGCTCATCAAAAGAAGTTTACATTGTAAATAACGACCTTACACTAAGAAAATTTCATGCAGATATGACCATTGACGGAAATAAGATGAAAATCAGCGGAGAAAAAGTTCCCAATGGAATAAATATGGTAGTTGAAATCGCTACCGGCCGTAAGGAGAAGCTCCTTAAAACTAAAGAGCCTGTATATCCGCCAACAGTAGTAAATGTACTGCCTCTTAAATTCGGGCCTTCTGATGAGAAAAAACACAAAGTTAAGATGCTGGATACTGAAAACAAAAAGATAAAAACTGTTACAATTAATATGATAGGGATAGAAAAAGAGAATGGAAGAGCACTTCTTCATTTTCAAAATGACATATATCCAATTGTAGATAATGATATCTGGGTCGATATGTTTTCAGGAAAAACGATACGGGAATCTGTAAGAGACGGCCTTGTAACAACAGAACTTACAGATGCCGCAAAAGTAAAGGAATTCCTCCTTATTTCCGCTCTCTTCAAAAGAGACCTTGCTTTGGATTTCAGCCTTATAAAAGTGGATCCAGTAATAGTGGACCCTCAGAATATTGTAGAATTGACCCTTGAGCTTGACAATGTGCCAAAAAACGTGGACTTCCCATCTGATAAGGAACAGTCTGTTACGAGAAACGGAGATAAAGTAACATTCTCTGTCAGTCGTACTGGAACTCAAACAGGGGAAGAGAAACTTTCAAAAGATGAGCTTAGCAGATACCTTAAAGTAGAAGACAGTAAACCTGTTAATAGTCAAATGACAAAACAAAAAGCTCTTGAAATAGCCGGAAATGAAGGCTCTGATCTGCAAATTCAGAAACTTGTTTCATGGATTTCTAGTAATGTAACCGATAGTTTCGCTAGAATTGATATATTTGTTACATCTGCCAGGTCTTTGAATATTCCGACCAGGGTTGTAACGGGAATAGTATATGTACCGGACAAAGGCTTCCTGTACCATAGTTGGGCAGAAGTATTTATAGGAGGCTGGATTGCGGTTGACCCTACATTTGGGCAGATACCTGCTGATGCGACCCATATAAAACTCGCTGAAGGAGACTCTATTGATGATATGGCCAATATTTTAAGTATTATAGGGAGAGTCAAAGGTTCTGTAAAAGAAGTTGCATATATAAAACCGTGTAGGAAGACACGGTGCGCGCCGCTCAATAATACGGACGGTCAATGACCGTCCCTACCTACCAATTCCCGTTTATTATTTTAAGAACAGAAGCTTTCTGAGAATCTTTCCATGTACCGACCATTACAAAATTGAGGTTTTCAGGCCTGAATATATCCGAAGCAACTTTTTGGATTATTGTTTCATCAATACGTTCGGCACCGTCAATATCATCTTCAATGCTCCTGACAAACTCCATCAATTCGCCCCAGCCATATCTTACCTGCATCTCATATCCTGAATCGCGGCTAAAACCGAGCTCAAAGAAATAGCTCTGCTTTATCCGTTCAAATTCATCTCTGGTAATAAGCTCTTTCTTAAGCCTGCTAAGTTCTGAAAGAACCTCTGTAACAGCAAGTTCAACATTTTCAGGAGCTGTGGAAAGCTCTATTGAAAAATATCCGGTTTCATCATAAGCAGACATATTAGAGTCAATCGAATAAACAATCCCAAGCTTTTCCCGCAGGTTCATGTATAACCTGGCGCTGCCGCTCTCTGAAAGAATTCTCCTGATTAAACGGAGAGGCATAATATAAGGGCTATGGCGGTCCAAACCTCTAAATGCCAGATTGAGATGAACCTGACTGTCAACATCGCTTACAAAAACAGATACAGGAGATTTTTGTAGCTGAATCGGGGAACTGATTAAGGGAAGCAGACCACCAGCCCAATTACCAAAATAATCTCTAGCTGCCTGAAAAAACTCTTCCGTATTTATATTACCGGCAACAACTAGCACAGCGTTTGAAGGGCGATAATATGTTCCGATATGCTCCTTCAGGTCAGCCTCGGTAAAAGAGGATATTGTATTAAGATAACCGATTGTTGGAATTCCAAGAGAATGGTCAGGCCAGAGAAGAGAGTTGGCAAGATTCTGTGGGTTTATCTCTTCACCTTTCTCGTTAAGGTCATCAAGAGCCTCTTCAGCTACAATTTTCTTCTCTGTCTCGACCTCTGAAAAATGCGGTAAAAGAATCATCTGTGAAAGTATTTCCACACCCCGCCTTACAAAAGCAGGATTAATACGGGAAAAGACACAAGTCGATTCTTCGTCTGTAGAAGCGTTTATATTCCCGCCAATAGCTTCAAAAGCAGTTTCCAACTCTAAAGCAGAGGGAAACTCTCCGGCGCCCCGGAAAAGCATATGCTCCAGAAAGTGAGAAAGCCCCGCCTTACCTTTGGGGTCATTCCTCCCACCTACTTTTATGTAAATGGCAAGCTCTGCGCTATGGAGATGCGGCATCTCCACAGCAACCAGTCTTAACCCATTATCAAGCAACATCTTTTTTGCCATATACACCTTTTTTATATGACTTCGGCTTTTGGCCATATATCGGGCAGCAGATTGATGCCCCTAAAATTCCCCTCTATGGAGGGGTGCCCGAAGGGCGGGGTGGTCTTTGACCGTCCGTGTTATCGGGCGACCGGGGACGGTCGCCCCTACATTTACGGTGTTAAAAATAACATCTCAACAATTGCCTAATTATACTTGTTTCATATAATTAGGCAATGATTTTTTATGCCATTATTCCTATGAGCTGAAGTAATACCTGAGCTAATAGATAATGTCGTATATCGCATATTTTTTATAAATTGTAGAATTAGGCAATATTTAAAAGCATGCTGGCTTCAGATTTTTAGGCAACCGTAGGGGCGGCAACCTGCCGCCAGTGCTGTCGGGCGAACACAGTTCGCCCCTACGAACCACCCTGCCGCGTTCCGCAGCACTCCTTTAACCACCCCGTCCGCTTCGCGTTCGCCCCTCCACAGGAGAGGAATGGAGGGGAATTTAACTCCACACTCCACTCTTCACACTCCACACTAAAAAAACAAAAGTCTGCGTCACATAATGATCAAAGTCAGATAACTAGGGCCACCGCATAAGCGGCGATCCCCTCTTTCCTCCCCGCAAACCCCAATTCCTCGGTAGTCGTAGCTTTAACATTCACTCTATCAATTTCACACCTTAAAGCCTTAGCAATATTACTCCGCATCTCCTTAATATACGGCGCAAGCTTTGGCTTTTGAGCTACCACCGTCGCATCAACATTTCCTATAGCATAACCTTTAGCATCAACAATCCCCATAATATGCTCCAGAAGCTTTATACTTGAGGCTCCTTCATAAGCAGGATCAGTATCAGGAAAATGCTTTCCTATATCTCCTTCTGCAATAGCCCCTAAAATTGCATCACTAATAGCATGAAGAAGAACATCTGCGTCAGAATGGCCGAGAAGCCCTGTTTCATGAGGGACATCAACCCCTCCTATAATAAGCTTTCTTCCTTTTACAAGCCTGTGCACATCATAACCATGGCCGATACGCATCACTCTTCTCCTTTATCCTTAACTCTTTAAAAATGCCTCTGCGAGAACAATATCTTCAGGAGTAGTAATCTTTATATTTCTGTAATCCCCTAAGACGATTCCCACTTTTTTACCGAGACGTTCCAGCAGAGAAGCATCATCTGTCCCGAGAAAACCTTCAACATCAGCAGCTTCATGGGCATCTCTTATAATCTTATATCTGAAGGTTTGCGGAGTTTGAGCCAGCCATAGCCGCCCTCTGGGCGGAGTCTCCGTAATTTGGCCATCATCAACCACCTTAACAGTATCCTTTACAGGAACAGCGACAACCGCGCCGTCATAAACAGAAGCTGTTTTCACAGACTCTTTAACGACATTTAACGGCACAAGGGGCCTTACCCCGTCATGGATAATCACAATATCCTCAGAGTTGCTTCCATCAATAGCCCTTAATCCGTTTCTTACAGAATGCTGACGCTCAGGGCCGCCCGCTACTATGCTCCTTACCTTTGTAAAGACGAACTTATCAATAACTTCTTTCTGGCAATACTCTATTTCAGCCAAAGGAACAATAGGATATATCTCGTCAATAAAATCCGCTTCCTGAAAGAGCTTGATAGTGCGGGCAACTATTGGCATACCGCCAAGGGAGAGATACTGCTTATTTATGGAAGCTCCCATACGCTTACCCATACCAGCAGCAGGTATAAGGGCTATCGTCTTCTTCTTCATGACACTACCTTTTAAGCTTGTTTTTTTAAATAACTACCGAATAGCGCCACGCCCGGATTTGCGGCAGATTTGGCCTGTCCGATTGAGCAAAACCGCAGGCATAGTAGAACTATGTCGAAGATTTTGCGATTGAGGACGGAACAAATATGTCGTGAAGACAGGTGTGGAACTCACGAACAAGCTTTTATCCTTTCTAACTCCTTAGGAATACGCTTCGGCTTCATTCCATCGCCAACACATACAAGAGTAACTTTGCATTTTACAAGAAGCTTTTCATCTTCAACACGAAAAATTTTCTGACTAAACGTAAAAGATGTCTTTCCGACTTCCACAAGCTCTGTATCTACCCTCAGCAGGTCGTCAAGGCGGGCAGGAGCCTTAAAATCCAGCTCCATTCTTATAACAGGAAAAACAGAACCTTTATCGTGGAAATCCCTGACTGAAATCCCCTGCTCCCTAAAAAACTCAGTCCTTCCCCTCTCAAAGAAGGCAAGATACCTGGCATGATAAACAACACCGCCGGCATCGGTATCTTCATAATAAATACGACACTCCATATGATCCCTCAATGTTTAAGAAACCTAACATTTTTGAAAGTTCGTTGTTAAAGTAAAGCAACTTGAAAATAATAACAAATCATTTTAAAGGAATGTCGTGTTTTAACAACCGTGATGCAGCTTTGGGGAAATATTACTATCTTGCTGCTGCATAATGGGAACAATAATGAGGGCAGCATTGCTAAAATAGCCGCTGCTCTCATTATTATGTAATGGAAGCTACCGAATGTAACCCAAAGGTTTTTGTTACCTTAATAATTTGCAGCTTTTACTTCAAAATACGCTTTTGGGTGAGCGCATACAGGGCAAATTTCAGGAGATTTTTTGCCGATTACTACATGCCCGCAATTGCGGCATATCCATATACATTCGCAATCTTTCGAAAATACCAGTCCATCTTCAATATTGGCTAACAGCCTTAAATATCGCTGTTCATGCTCTTTTTCGATCTTGGCTACCTGCTCAAACAAAAAAGCAATCTTGGTAAATCCTTCCGCTTTGGCATCTTCAGCGAATTTTGCATACATATCAGTCCATTCATAATGCTCACCGCTAGCAGCGTCCTTTAAGTTTGTGATTGTATCGGGTATATCTTCGTTGTGCAGTAGTTTAAACCAAAGCTTGGCATGTTCTTTTTCATTTTCAGCTGTTTCGGCAAAAAGAGCGGCAATCTGTTCATAGCCCTCTTTTTTGGCTTTAGACGCATAATAGGTGTACTTATTCCTGGCTTGGGACTCTCCTGCAAATGCCGTTAATAAATTTGCTTCTGTTTTAGTTCCTTTTAAATCTGCCATATCCACTCCCCCCCATGTAATAATATATTATAGATTATCTCTATTTCCATTCAGCTTCACTTGTTGCGTGCAACCTTTCTTCACGGCTCATCTTAGATAATTTGACTACTTTGTCAAGTTTCAGCCCTAACGCTTTGGCAATCCGACTACCGTACTCATTATCGGCAAGATAGCAGTGAGCGGCATGGCGATATTTGATATTATCCGTAACAGGTGCAATATTTGCAGCGCTGTTTTTTATCAGCAGTTCGCGCTTATCCTCAGTCATCAGGCGGTATAGATCGCCGGGCTGATAAAAACAATCATCGTTTATATACTGGTCATGATGATCGATAGTCCCTTCCATTGCAAGTGGCGGCTCCCTGTAACTCGCCTGTTCAGCCCATTCTCCAAAGCTATTTGGGTGATACCCTTTAATCGAACCATAGTTTCCGTCAACACGCATCTTCCCGTCCCGATGATAAGAATGTACTCGACTTTTTGGCGCATTAACCGGGATTGACGTATGATTTACGCCTAAACGGTAACGCTGGGCATCGCCATATGAAAACAGGCGGCCTTGCAGTAACTTATCCGGAGAAAAACTGATACCTGGAACAACATTCGCAGGGTTAAAGGCTGCTTGTTCCACATCTGCAAAGTAATTTTCAGGATTACGGTTAAGCTCCAGAACGCCTACTTCAATAAGCGGATACTCCTTATGACTCCATACCTTTGTTATATCAAATGGATTATCCCTGTGGTGTCTTGCCTGTTCCTCTGTCATGATTTGAAAATACATTGTCCAGCGCGGGAAATCACCGCGCTCAATGGCATAAAATAAGTCGTGTTGGCTGCTTTCTCTATCTTTTGCAACAATTGCCTCAGCTTCTTTGTCAGAAAGATTTTTAATCCCCTGTTGGGTTCTGAAATGGAATTTTACCCAGAAACGTTCGTTTTTATCATTAATCAAACTGTATGTATGGCTTCCGAACCCATGCATATGCCTGTAACCATCAGGTATGCCACGATCAGACATTACGATTGTAACTTGATGGAGAGCCTCAGGAAGCATTGTCCAGAAATCCCAGTTATTCTGTGCCGAACGCATATTGGTCTTGGGATCGCGCTTAACAGCATGGTTCAGATCGGAAAAATGGATTGGGTCCCGAAGGAAAAACACAGGAGTATTGTTGCCGGTTAAATCCCAGTTCCCTTCTTCTGTATAGAATTTTATGGCAAATCCGCGAATATCCCGCTCAGCATCTGCTGCGCCACGCTCCCCGGCTACAGTAGAAAATCTGAGAAAAACTTCAGTATCCTTACCGATCTTAGAAAAAAGCTTGGCTTTAGTATACTTTGTTACATCGTGTGTAGTTGTGAACTTACCAAAAGCACCACTCCCTTTGGCGTGCATACGTCTTTCAGGAATAACTTCACGGTCAAAGTGAGCCATTTTTTCCAAAAACCACACATCTTGCATAACCAACGGCCCGCGTGGCCCTGCTGTTATCACATCTTGATGATTAGGCACTGGCGCCCCGTTCTCTCTGGTTAGCTTTTTCTTGCTTTCACTCATGCTGACGACCTCCTGTATATTATTTACTGTTTTTTATGCACTCTGGACAGATCCCTTTAAATGTAACGTCATGTTCATCAATTTTAACTCCATATTTTTGTTGCGCAACCTCATTTATCCCTTTTATATGGTCAATATCTACATCTAATATCTTACCGCATATTTTACACTTGAAATGGTAGTGATGGTCAGCACGCCGGTCATATCTTTCCGGATCGTCTGACATTGAAACCTGACGTATTTCACCAGATTCGGCAAGTTGACGAAGATTCCGATAAACAGTTGCCTTGCTTATGGTCGGGTGAGCTTTTTGAATTTCAACATACACTTCATCAACAGTGGGGTGGATATGAAACTTTTTCAATATATCCAGAATAATCTGCCGCTGAACAGTGTTCCTTTTCACAGTCATTGATGCCTCTCAATTATTGATAATAATTTTTATTTAATATATTATACTAAATAGTAATAAATGTCAATATTATACAAATCCGTATATTACCTTGTATGCAGCCAATATCTCTGGCAGAATATAAAAACAACTATTTTATCAAAGGAAAAAAGATGTCTGTTGATGGGCAAAATGGCAATTTAATTGGCGTAAAGGGTTGGTTGTTACTGCTATGCATTATATTTGCCATTATTTCTCCTGTAGTAACTGTTGATTATACTCTAGGTAGCCTTTTCAGAAGCAACGGAGAATATTCTATTTTATACGTAACTACTGGCTATATTTTAAGTAACTTTTTAAGTGGTAAGGTAAACGGTCTATTTTTTTACGTTGCTCTATTCTTAGATATAGTATTAATGATTTTAAGTATAAGAGCTGGGATTGCCCTTTGGGCAGTTAAGCCAAAAGCTGTAGCAACGGCGAAGAACTATCTTTTTATTTATCTTGGCTATTCTGTTATAGCTGCAATACTCCTCCTATTTGCGGGATTGTCTAATCTGCCTTATTTCCCTTATCCGGTGACGATTACTATTGCCGTAGCATACTTCATGAGAGCTATCATATTCTTCGCGGTCTGCTTCAGCTATTTAACATATTCCAAAAGAGTTGCCGCCACTTATGGCCTTACTCCGAAAGCGCCGGAAACTGAAATCAATATAGATCAGAACAGCAAAACATATAAATAAATTATCCACAGGCAGGAAAAAATGAACATAGAACAGATGAAAGCGGTACTTAAAGAAATTATTACAAACACAGACCTGACCCCATGCGTTGTAGGCCATCGCGGGGTGGGAAAGAGCGCGGGTATAAACCAGGTTTGCAAAGAAGCGGGATTTAAATATGTTTCTCTCCGCCTTGGTCAGATGGAAGTTGGAGACCTTGTAGGAATACCATACAGGGAAGGAGAAGTAATGCACTGGTCCCGCCCTGCGTGGTGGCCTGCTGAAGACGACTTACCCACAGTTGTCCATTGCGATGAGCTTAACAGAGCGCAGCAGGAAGATACCCTTCAGGCGATATTCCAGTTCGTTGAACCTCCTGTTACAGGAGAAAACAGGGCTCTCCATACCCATAAGCTAGGGAAACAGCATAAAGTAATAGTAACAATTAACCCTCCTGATGGAACATACCATGTTACCCCGCTGGACAGGGCTCTTGTTGACAGAATGATTATGCTCTATGTTGAAACCGACTTCAATTGCTGGGCACGTTACGCAGAAGGACAAGACTTTAACCTGGGGGTAAGAGACTTTCTCTCGGCAAATCAGGAGCTCCTTTCAAAACATAACAATCCTATGCAGATGGAAGCCGAACCAACAGAGCGCGGCTGGGAGATGGTTAGTATTCTCGCAAGCTCATGCCGCTTTCCCAAAGAGCTTGAAGTTGAAGTGTATGCCGGAGTAATCGGTCAGGAAGCGGCCATAGCCTTTTTAAGATGGCAGAATGATCTTAAAGGGCGGCCTTTAACAGCATCAGATATCATTGACAACTGGGCTGAGAATAAAGAAAAAGCAATAAAACAGCGTGACGACCAACAGGGAGCTACAATAAGCTCTTTATACGCTGCCCTTAAAAACAGCCCTAATCTGGATAGTAATCAGAAAAAAAATCTGCTGGGATATATTGAAATTCTGCCTAAAGACTTGAGATTCGCTGTTATCAAAAACCTCCTTACAATACCTGAAATCGCTATGTTCCTCGCAAGCGAAGAGAACGATTCAGTTGTTATGGACGCCATAAAGCATATAACCGAAGAAG
>WQYY01000037.1 GCA_009780995.1 Desulfuromonadales bacterium | reverse complement strand
TTGCTTTATTATCCTTACCACGAATTCAGACACGTTATAGACTTTTTGCGGGAAGCGGCGATAGACCCTGAGGTAGAAAACATTTCCATTACTTTATATCGAACGGCAAATCACTCGAAAATTATTAACGCTCTGAAAAATGCCGCCCGCAACGGGAAAAAGGTAAATGCCTTTATTGAGTTGAAAGCCCGCTTTGATGAAGGAAACAATGTGGACGTAACTACCGAATTGCAAGAAGCCGGAGTTAATGTTTATCATTCCTTAGGCGAACTCAAGGTTCATAGCAAGCTCATTTTGGTAGAAAGAAATGAAGAAGATACGCTCAAAGGTTATGTTTATATCGGTACGGGAAACTTTAATGAAAGCACTGCCACTATTTACACCGATTTTGGTTTATTATCGCACAATAAATCACTGGTGAAAGATGCCTGTAAAGTGTTTGATTTCCTTTATAAGACAGATCTTAATCAAAAATTTAAGTATCTGTTGGTAGCACCGTTCAATCTGCGCAAATCAATTAAAAAGATGCTTGAGGTAGAAATCGATTCCGCGAAAAAAGGAAAAGAAGCCTATTTCTACGGAAAATTTAACGGCCTCACTGACGAAAAAATGATCAACTGGTTTTACAAAGCCGGCGCTGCCGGAGTTAAAATCCGGTTGATTGTCAGGGGAGAATGTTGTCTTCACCCCCAAGTAAAAGGATTAAGCGAAAACATTGAAGTACGCAGTATTGTAGATAAATATCTGGAACACGCTCGCGTTATCATCAGTTGCAACAATGGAGAACCTCTTACTTACATATTAAGCGCCGATATGATGAACCGGAACCTGAGCAAGAGGGTAGAAATAGGTGTTCCCATTTTAGAGAAATATACGGCAAAGGTTGTTCGGGATATCTATGATATCCAATGGAGTGATAATGTTAAATCGCGTGATTTAAGCAACAGCAATAAAAATGAATATGTTCGTAATGACTTGAAACCGGTTCGCAGTCAAGATGCAATTCACGAGTATTTGAGGGGGCAAAAATAGTAGGATTAAAAGAAAGTGTGTCAATAGCCTTTTTGACACACTTGCAAAGCTCTAAAAGATTGTATTTGTAAATACTTGGTATTACGAGAATAGTATATAAAGCTACTTTCACTCTCTCACGGATTTTACACTGTAACTCTTCCCATCAGAAATAATCGTTATTGTCCCGTTAAGATCGGTCCTGTATACCTTGCAACCTATATTATTCAGGTCATCAATAGCGTCCTTTGTAGGAAGATGAAAAGCATTTCTATATCCCACCCCTATCAGAGCAACTTTTGGAGATACTGCCCTGAAAAACTCAGGAGAAGCAGAGTATTTGCTTCCATGATGAGGAACTTTCAAAACTGTACTTTTTATTCTTTCAGTATTCGCTAAAAGCTCTTCTTCATTTTCTATATCCATATCTCCGGTAAACAGAACTGAAAAATCCCTGTATTCGACACGGAACACCATTGAAGTTTCATTCATATCCTCATATGTATCAGGCTTCTCCATATTAACAGGAGGGGATAGAAAAGTGACTTTTACATCTCCTATCTGAACAGAAGGAGAACCGGCTCTTTTTATTTTCACCGGTACATTATGTTCAGCCAGGGTTTTCTTCAATATCTTATAATCATCACTTTCTCCCGGTGTACCGGTTTCCCAAAACTCACCGATAGGGAAAGTTGCCGCAGCCCATCTTACTCCCTGAAGATGGTCCGGGTGGGGATGACTGAGGGCAAGATAGTCAATACGCCTAATTCCCATTTTCCGAAGAGATGGTACCAACAGATCTTTGCCTATATTCCAGCCCCCTTCATAAAGGGAACCTCCACCATCTATAAGCATATGCTTACCATCAGGAAAGGATATAAGGGTAGAGTCTCCCTGGCCCACACTTAAGAAATCGACTTCTATTATGTTTGACGGTGTATAACCAAGAGCCGCATGAATAATAAAAAGCAAGGGAAAAACACCGATCAGAACTATATATTTGACTTTTTCACTTCTAACCAGACTTATTGCAAGCAGGGCAAGAAGGAGTATTACTATATCAATTTCTCTGGTCTGGTATGTTGGAAGCAAGGGGATTCTATCAAGTATAACAATGATCCAATTTGAAATTTTTACGATATATCCTGTTATTGAGAATATAAATGACGCGACAGGTTGGGAAATCCCGCTGAATATCACCCCCAGAAAGGCTGTTATGACCCCGCAATAGCCAAGAATTGGGACTATAAAAAAGTTGCTTATGATTCCGGTTACAGATGCCCAGCCAAAGCAGTTCACAACCGGTATAATGGTGACAAGAACCGCTGATACCGAAGCAAACAAAAACAAGAGAAACCATCGCAATATCTTCTTTTTCTCTGCTATTTTCTCAAAAGGTTTCACAAACAGCGGCGTCAGGATTATCATTCCCCATAAAGCTATAAAGGAGAGTTGAAAGGATAATGAATAAGGGGCAGCAGGATTGATAATCGTAATAAAGAAGGCCGCGAAAATCAGCCCGTTAAGGTGATCTGTCTCTCTTTCAAGAAACATGGCAAACATAAAAAGGAGCAGCATTATTACTGAACGCATAGTAGCAGGGGCAGCTCCTGTAAGAAACATGTAGTAAAGTATTACCGGTGAGGATAACACGTATGCATAACGCCTGAAATTCATGTAAAGGAGAAGGTTCGGAAAGAATCTGCATATTAAAAACCAGAATTGGTAGAGTGCAAGGGCTATTATGCCAATATGAAATCCTGAAATAGCCAGCAGATGGCTGAGGCCTGCCATACCGTACTGTGACTTTATCTCTTCCGGTATCTCCCCTTTATCCCCTAAAGCAAGAGCTTTTACAATGCCTGCCTCTGGAGTCGAAACTGAGACGGATATAATGCGGCTGATTCTTCCGGCAACTTTGTCAAAATACCTTTGAAAGCCCAAAGACACATTGGATTTTATCAGTAAAAGATCGTTAGAGCTCTTAATATACGAGGTGGCAATAATCCCTTTTAATGCCATAGCCTGCTCTGTGTCAGACTCACCCGGTATTCCAAAATTCCTCGGTTTAAAAAGCTTACTGCTAAAACGGACTCTATCACCGCTTAAATAAGGGATTTTACCATTTTTTATTCTCAAAAGAATCAATCCCTGTAAAGGAAGCTCCTTATCTTCTGCAAAAACATGCTCAATATCTACAGAAAACCTGGTTCCTGAATCACTCACAGCAGGGCGTTCCGCTATAATCCCCTCAATAGTCAGCTCTTCCCCTTCATACTGGCTAAGCAAGCTTCTTGTTTCAGGGTCACCTGATATTACAGGCTGCAACGCAAGATTTCCCCATACAAGGAAGAGGAGAGAACAGAGCGTGATAAATAGAGTTTTATTGGGAACAAAGACAGCTACAGCAATAGCAGCAAGGAAGATAACAATCAATATATGAGGAAGGGTTATGCCAAAGCTTAGGAAGGAAATGATTCCGGTAAGCAAAAAAACAAGGGGTAATAGAAGCGGCCTCTGCTGCACTTGTTATCCCCCTATCTACTTTTATATGGATTTAGCTTTTTGTCATCTACGGCGCCTGTAGCCCGACAACACGGGCGGCAGATTGCCGCCCCTACGGGCGCCTTACGTCCTGCTCCTCGGCTGCCTGATATATGACTAAAAATCTGAACCCAGTATGTTTTCAAATATTGCCTGATTCTACTATTTATAATAAATAGACAATATACGATATTATCTATTAGCTCAGGTATTACCTCAGCTGATAGAAATAATGACATAAAAAATAATTGCCTAATTGTATAAAAGTAATATAACGAGGTAATGAGTCATGCGTAGGAGCGGCAATCTGCCGCCCGTTGCAGGGATTGAAAATTTTCAACCCCTACTCCGCAAACCGAGACATTTTCCTGAACTTCTCATACCTCCCCTTCAAAAGGGCATCAACCGATAATTTCTTTAACTCTTTAAGATTTTTTGAAAGAGCTTCATGTAAAAATTTTGCCATTTCTTCATGATTTTTATGAGCTCCTCCCAGAGGCTCTTTTACAATCTCATCTATTACTTCCAGCTCTTTTATATCAGGAGCTGTTAGTTTAAGGGCTTCCGCCGCCTGCTCACCCTTTGTACCGTCTGACCAGAGTATCGCGGCACACCCTTCAGGAGATATTACTGCATAAACTGAGTGTTCAAGCATTAGAATCCGGTCTCCCACAGCAATAGCAAGGGCGCCTCCTGAACCCCCTTCCCCTGTAACAACAACAATTATAGGGACTTTAAGACAGGACATCTCTCTGAGGTTTCTAGCAATTGCCTCAGCCTGGCCGCGCTCTTCCGCCCCTATACCAGGGAAAGCCCCTGGTGTATCAACAAAGGTTATAATTGGCATATTAAACTGCTCTGCCATCTTCATAAGTCTGAGGGCCTTTCTGTACCCCTCAGGGTTAGGCATACCAAAATTGCGATAGACTTTCTCCTTAGTATCTCGACCCTTCTGATGGCCTATTACCATAACAGGCTCACCATCAAGCCTTGCAGGGCCGCCTACAATAGCATGATCATCACCAAAGAGACGGTCTCCATGAAGCTCTATAAAATCCGTAAAGATCAGATTAAGATAATCCATTGTAAATGGGCGGTTTATATGCCTAGCAACCTGTGCGGTTTGCCAACGGGATAAATTTGAAAAAATCTTTGCCCGCAATTTCTCCGCTTTTTTCTCAAGCTTTTCTATTTCAGCTGTCATATCCAGATCTGTTGACATGGCTGACAATTCCTGAATTTTATTTTCAAGTTCCACAATTGGCTTCTCAAAATCCATATGAGCCATTGAAATTCTCCTTTTTACAGTCGTTCCAGATTATTCTAAAGCATCAGGCTTTAAACAGCTTTGCAGCTTCATCTTCCGCCTGTTGAATTACTGATGCAGGAATAAGACCAGGGTCATCAGCATTTAAATCACAACCACGGATCAAAACTACATCTTCAATTCCCATCAGATTAAAGCATCTCTCATAACGTGGGAAAATATCTGCATACATCTTCGGGTCAGGAAACCCCTGAGTAATAACAAAAAATAGTTTTTTAGGCAATTTCAGACGGGTTGAAGGAGGATTTGTAAGAAAGTCAGGTTTGAAAAAAGAAAATGTCCTGTCTATAAACCCTTTAAGCTGCGCTGTAATATCCCCAAAATAAACCGGAGAAGCAAATAACAAAACATCCGCCTCTTTTACACTTTTTAAAACCTTTGTAAGGTCATCTTGCAGAATGCACTCCTCTAACTTGGTTTTACAGGCATAACACCCCTGACATCCTTTATATGACAATTTATTCAGTTCAAATTCTGTAACTTCTCCACCAAGTTTTACAGCACGCTCTAAAAACTTTTTTACAATAAATGCGCTATTACTCTTACTTCTTGGACTCCCCAAAATTGCTGTTATTTTCATAATAAAACCTCCTACTCAAAAGTCACGGCATTATATCCCAATAAACGGTTTACATCTATAGATAAAGCTTCAGTCGGAGCTACCCGGATATCATCAAGTTTTATAACCGCTGTAACACCTTCAGGTATATTAATATGAAGGCGTGTATGGCAAGGTCCGTTATGCTTCTGCAATATATCCCTCAAGCTTTCAAGCTCTGATTTATCTGCCCTCTCAGTTTGCAGGGCAATATGAATAAGCCTTGTTTCCCGTTCATTGAGAGCAAGAAGGGACTGAACTGAAGAAGCTATAATTTTATTTGATTTTTCACCTTTTTCAAAGGTTCCTGTTAAAAGTACCGGCTCTTCTGATCTAAGCAGATCTGCGGATTGCTGAAAAACGTTCGGAAGGATAATAACTTCTATGGTTCCAAAAAGGTCTTCAATTGTAATAAACCCCATCCTGTCGCCGCGTTTTGTGAGATGTTCCTTAAAAGAAGCAACAATACCGCATAACTTAACTTCGGACTTATCATCAATATCATTTATAGTTGATGTATCTGTTGTTGCAAAACGCTTTATCTCCGCCATAAAGCGGTCAAGAGGGTGCCCTGTTATATAAAACCCCAAAGCTTCCTTCTCAAAATTAAGCCGAAGCTTATCGTCCCATTCAGGAATATCAGGCATTTTATCAGCGCCATTACCATTAGCGTTAACAGCTGAAATCTCCGCCGTGCCGAAAAGAGAAGTCTGAGAACTGTCCCGCTCTTGCTGTATTCTCTGACCGCAATTCATGGCATCCTCAAAAACTGCCATAAGAGGAGCACGCTTATATCCTGTTGAATCAAAAGCCCCGCTTTTAATCAATGACTCAAAAACCCTTTTATTTACCTTTCTTAAATCAACTCTTTGACAAAAATCAAAAAGGTCTTTGAAATTCCCATCTTTACGGGCTTCCAGAATTGATTCAATGGCTGCTTCTCCGACATTCTTTATTGCCCCGAGGCCAAACCTTATTGATGAACCTTTAACCTTAAATGAAAGCTCAGATTCATTAATATCAGGGGGAAGTACTTCAATCCCCATATCACGGCAGTCATGAATATTCCTGACAACTCTATCCGTATTTCCCATATCCTCAGTAAGAAGAGCCGCCATAAACTCCACAGGATAATGGGTTTTAAGATACGCTGTCTCGTATGTTATCATCGCATAAGCTGCTGAATGGGATTTGTTAAAGCCATACTCGGCAAACTTAGCCATTAAATCAAATATTGCTCCTGCTTTTTTCAGATTAAACCCGTTATTCTTTGCCCCTTCAAGAAATATATCCCGCTGTCTTGCCATCTCCGCAGTGTCTTTCTTCCCCATTGCCCTTCTCAGAAGGTCTGCACCACCAAGGGAGTAGCCACCCATGATTCTCGCAATTTGCATTACCTGTTCCTGATAGACAATAACTCCGTATGTATCTTTAAGAATAGGCTCAAGCTCGGGAAGATCATAGGAAACATTCTGTCTCCCATGCTTCCTCTCTATAAAATCCTTAACCATACCTGAATTAAGAGGGCCGGGACGGTATAAGGCAACAGCAGCAATTATATCCTCAAAGCATGATGGCCGGAGGTCCCTAAGCATCTCCCTTATGCCGCTTGATTCAAGTTGGAATACTCCGGTAGTATTACCCTCTGAAATAAGATCATAACTGGCTTTATCGTCATCAGTAAGCTTTGTTATATCAAAATTAGGGTCTTTATCCTGCTGTATCAGCTTAACAGCATTACTGATTACTGTAAGGTTCTTAAGTCCAAGAAAGTCAAACTTGACAAGGCCGATTTTCTCCACATACTTCATGGCAAATTGTGTAGTAAGAGAACCGGTTTTCTGATCTTTATAAACCGGACAAAACTCTTCTAGCTCGTCAGGAGCGATAACAACCCCGGCAGCATGAGTAGATGCGTGTCTGGCTAATCCTTCCAGCCTGAGGGCAACTTCAAGAAGGGTTTTAACCCTTTCATCACTATTTGCAGCTTCAGTAATTTTCGGCTCCTGTTTAATAGCTTCCTGCAGCGTGATATTAAGGACGTCAGGTACCATCTTTGCAATCTTATCAACATCTCCGTAAGGCATATCAAGAACCCTGCCTACATCGCGGATAACAGCCTTAGCCTTCATAGTTCCAAAAGTGATTATCTGCGAAACCTTATCTTTTCCATACTTATCAGAAACATATCTGATAACCTCATCACGCCTCTCCTGGCAAAAATCAATATCAATATCAGGCATTGATATACGTTCAGGATTAAGGAACCTTTCAAACAGAAGGTTGTAAGGGATAGGGTCTATATCCGTGATCCGTATGGCGTAGGCAACCAAAGAGCCTGCTGCTGAACCGCGGCCAGGGCCGACAGGGATCCCCTGTCTCTTACCCCAGTTTATAAAATCGGCGACTATGAGAAAATAGCCGGAAAACCCCATCTGTTTTATACAGTCAAGCTCAAGTCTGAGCCTGTCTCTGTACATCTTTTCATCAGCTTCAGAAAAGCTCTGGTTTTTCTCTTTTATTATTGGTAAACGATCTTCAAAGCCTAGCTGAGCCTCTTCTTCAAGAAGCTGGTCAAGGCTTTTGTCTTCAGGCATGGTATATTGTGGAAAATGATACGTCTTAAAATCAAATTCCAGATCGCACCGCTCTGCAATCTGGCATGTATTACTTATAGCCTCAGGAGCGTAATGAAAAGCGCTAACCATTTCTCCTGCAGGCTTAAAATAAAACTCATCAGCAGAAAACTTCATTCTTCCGGGATCTGAAATTGTCTTTCCTGTTTGAATGCATAAAAGAACCTCATGGGCTCTGGCATCTTCTTTATCAAGATAATGGCAGTCATTTGTGGCAACAACAGGGAGGGCAAGCTCCTTTGCAAGCCCAAGCAGATGATCATTAGCCTTTGTCTGATCTGCTAATCCGTTTTCCTGAAGTTCTATATAATAACGGCCGGGGAAAAGGTCCGCATAATACTCTGCAATTTTTCTGGCATCATCAACTCTTCCCTTAAGGCAGCTGAATGCCAGTTCCCCCTTAAGGCAAGCAGAAAGGGCAATAAGGCCCTCACTGTATTTTTCAAGCACCTCTCTGTCAATTCTTGGTTTATAGTAAAATCCCTCTTTAAACCCTATGGAAACCAGGCGCGACAGGTTTTTGTACCCCTGCATATTTTCACAAAGAAGAATAAGATGGTTACTGGTAGGAAGATTACTCCCTGCATATTCCCGGTTATGCCTTGAATCCGGGGCAATATACACCTCAGAACCGATTATAGGCTTTATTCCCCCCTTTTTGCATGAATCATAAAACTCTATTGCCCCAAACATACTTCCGTGATCGGTAATAGCCACAGCCGGCATTTCATATTGAGCAGCTCTTTTTACCAGATCATTAATACGAATCGCTCCGTCCAGGAGGGAATATTGAGTATGTAAATGCAGATGAACAAAGGGAGTTATGCTGTTAAGCGCTTCGGCTGTTTCCATATTACTTTTCCTCTCATACAACAATTGAGGAGTATGCCTATATCAAAAATATGTGTCAAGGAGTCTGAAAAATATCTTGTAATTACAAGATATTGAGTACGTTAAAAACCTGTGGAGTCAGGCACAGCCTGGGCTTATAGGTTTTTATGCACTCAGTAACAAGGGATTTTGACTTATTGGTAAGATGCGTAGGGGCGACCATCCCGGTCGCCAAATCAACTGCAACGCATTAACGGGCGATACTCTGTAAGAGGGAAATTTCAGGCAGTTCACGTAGAATGAATTCCATTTTTTCATGGCTTTGAGCTCGCCCTTGGCATTCTTGTTCCACTGTCCCGCCGCCTTCTGAAACCACTTCAGCGCTTCGACATTATTCTGGGCCCCTCCCCGGCCGCTTTCGTACATGAACCCATTTGAGCCCCTTTTACTTGCCATTGTTGTTATCTATTTTACCGACTGTAATTTCAGTTTATTATTTTCCTGTGGTTTTTCTGTAATGTAAACATTTACTCTCTTTCCGGAAGAATTTTCATATGCCTTCATTATATATTCTTTTCCTGCCTCAAAATTACCATAAACACTAATATCTCCTTTGGACCTAGAATTTGATGTTAAATAGCCCACTAAAAAAGCGTGTGTCCCCGGAGTAAGCCGGAAGTGATTACCGGCGAAAATACTCACTCCCTCACCATCGAATTTGTGCATGTACAGACACCAATCAAGTGTTAAAGTGCATTGCGTTGACGGCAATGCAGTGGGGTCATAAGAGCCTAAATCGTATGAGCTCTTTACACACCCTGCCAATAGAATTATTGTTGCAAAAACGATAATTGTGTATTTCGCGAATTGCCTGATTTTTTTAGATTTCCCAACCATAATTTTTCCTTTTTTTGTGCACCTTTGCGGAGCGGTTGATACGATTTTAATCTGTCTCCGGGTCCCATTCGGATTTGTCAATATCATAATACATTACTTTATCATCCACCTTAAATCTGATTTTCTGTGCTGCAAAGTCAAGAGGGGCATTAAAATCCATTGCCCTAAACACTGTTGTATCAGTAAAGTTGAAATCAGCAATGCCTCCCTTGTTGACAATAACATGAACTGGCGAAGCGAAATATCCTCCTTCTTTCACTTCTTTTCTACCTTCTATGAAAGTCACAGTGGGACGATTTTTACTTTCTTTTACATCGACTCGTTTAAACGCCACAAAATCAGGAGCATAAACGGCCAGTATTTCAATTACCCCATTGCTTTGGTGTAGTTTGGGCTTAGTAAATACACGCCCAACGTGTGCCGCAATTAAACTATCGGAATCCGCTTTGGCATCTGTTGCCGGGTGGTTGGGTCCGGTTTGCGAAGAAACCCATTTAGCTCCCACAATATCGAAAAACATTTCCTTCCCATCCACCACGAATTTGATTTTTTGCGCTTCGAAATTAGAAAGGGGATCGAAACCCATAGCGTATATCTCAGTTTTATCAGTATAAACCACTTCCGGGCCGCTGTTTTGTACAGTTTCAGTATTCGCTCTTTTATAAGATAATGTCCCTGCTTGGACGCTCTGTTGGAAACCATTTTCAGAAACAAAATATACATCAATATTCCTGATTTCAGCACCGTGAGCCGGCTTAAAGGCAATAAAATGCGGAGGAAAAACTGCAAGTATGTCCAAAGTCCCGTTACTTTTACCTACAGCGCCCTGTGCAAATGCCGTGTTGTGCTTAATTCGGGGCTTCGTACCTCCATGATTTGCAGCACGTTTCGATTCATTTAATTTTCCCATAGATTCAAGCACGTTCCGGGCAACTTTGCCCCCTTGTTTTGCCGCTTTACGATACCACTTCACAGCTTCTTCATCATTTCGGGATACGCCCAGGCCATCTTCATACATCTCTCCAAGCTTTGTTTGAGCCTTCACATCCCCATGTTCCGCTGCCTCTTTAAACCACTTCAAGGCTTCATCATAATTCTTACCCACGCCCAGGCCCTTTTCGTACATCTCACCCAAGTCAGATTTTGCTTTCACATTTCCCTGCCCGGCTGCCTCGTTAAACCACTTCAATGCTTCATCATACTTACGCTCCACTCCCTGGCCCTTTTCGTACATCTCCCCAAGATCAACTTGGGCATTCGCATCTCCCTGTTCTGCCGCCTCGCTAAACAACTTAGCGGCATCGTCATCATTCCTGACTACGCCCAGACCTTCGCGGTACATCTGCCCAAGGGTATATTGCGCTTTCACATCTCCCTGTTCCGCCGCCTCGTTAAACCACTTCACGGCTTCGTCATCATTCCGGGCTACGCCTTGACCTTCGTGGTACATCTGCCCAAGGGTATATTGCGCTTTCACATCTCCCTGTTCCGCAGCTTCGCTATACCACTTCACAGCTTCTTCACCATTCCGGGCTGCGCCCTGCCCCTTCTCGTACATCGCTCCGAGATTATATTGCGCTTCCATATTTCCCTGTTCCGCCGCCTTACGAAACCACTTCACGGCCTCAGCATCATTCTTGTCTACACCCTGACCACTGGCGTACATCTTCCCAAGGCTATTTTGTGCTTCCGCATTCCCCTGTTCCGCCGCCTTGCGAAACCACTTCGCAGCTTCGTCATAATTCTTGTCGACACCCTGCCCGCTGGCGTACATCTGCCCGAGGCTATTTTGTGCTTCCGCAAATCCCTTTTCCGCCGCTTTACGATACCACTTCACGGCTTCAGTATAATTCCGGGTTACGCCCCACCGGCCTTGAAGATACCTAGCCCCAAGCTTGGTTTGAGCCTTCACATCCCCTTGTTCCGCCTTTTGTTGCAGGCCGGCAACGCACGAGCAAAGCGCCACACACACCAAAAACAAACATAACTTGCGAATAATAGAAATCATTTTGCCTCCCTTTATTTGGGGATTATTATTTTTTATCTTTCTGTGGTTTTTCTATGATGTAAACACCTGTTGGATCCATACCCATTATGTATTCTTTTCCTGCCTCAAAATTGCCATTAAATCTAATACCATCTCTCGAATAGTAAAAATTCCCTATGGGGGGAAATTCTCTATAGTTTATCAAAAAAGTATGTGCCCCTGCAGGGATCCGAATAGTGAAGTGAGACGGTCTTCCGTATGCGAACCAGCCTGACTTCCAATCTACTTTTTCGCCATCAAATCGAATTACATTCAGTGTCCCTTTAACTATTAAAGTGCATTGCGTTGTTGGCAATGCAGTGGGATCATAAGAGCCTAAGTTGGCTGCGCAACTCGTCAAGAGAATTATTGTAGCAAAAACGACAATCGCGTATTTTGCGAATTTCCTGATTATTTTTGATTCCACATTCATACATTCTCCTTTTTATGCACCTTACAGAGCGATTTTTATATATTCCCTCTGCTACCTATAGTTTCCCAACAAAGATTCATTTCGGTCTTATCTAGCAGCGGAAGACAGTCGCCTCTACAAACAAAAAAGCCGAAAAGGAAAATCTCCTTTTCGGCTTTTTTGTCACTAAAACGGCTTTTGTCGCGCTCACGTTATACATTGTGCGTTGTGACAAATCAACACCCTCTTGTTTTATTTAGAGTGAAAATTGTATATCACAATTTAATCCTTCTTATAAAGCTTTTTTTAATGACAAATCTGTTTGCAATGACATGCCAATTCTTGCCTAATCGTATAAGAATAATACAATTAGGCAAGAAGATAGCTACCATAATGTATGGCTTATAATATTTGTAAGCTCAGGTATTACCTCAGCCAATAGAAATGGTAGCATATAAGAATTGAATAAAATGATATTGCCTAATCGTATAAATAGCAAGAGAATTAGGCAATAAAGAGAAAGCTCTGTAGAGACAAAGAATACCTTATCTTTATACTCAATAATAAAAAAACAGATGAGGAGGAAACGATCTGGGAAACCCCCTCATCCGTCTGCCTGCCAAAAGGCAGGCCACATCTCTCAACGGGGAGCAGAGAGATGAACTCATTCATAATACATAGTTAATATGCACTGTGCATTGTTTCTTACCAGTTATATCTAACTCCAGCATTAAACTTCCAAGGGACTTCTATTCTACTGCCTTTTATGTACTCATAATCTACATGCAGTTCTGTACTTTGTGCTATCTGCCATGCTACTCCGCCTCCTACCTGATACCTGTTTCCGCCTGTGTTGGCCGCCATTGTATCACCGTTGTAGCTTATTCCTCCGCGGTTTGTCCAGCTTTGTCCATACATAGCTTTTACGTAAGGCTGGATGCTTCCTCTTTCTGTTTTTATGTTCTTACCTGCTACTGCCCCTGCTCTTAGGTCATAGCTTATATTTCCCTTTTGTAATATGCTTGCTGCGTTTCCACTTGTCGTAAAGCCGGCGCCTGTAAAGTTAAGTACCGTTCCCTGAACCTGGGGTTCTACATACCACCCTGTTTCTGTTTTGAACTGTTTTCCCACTTCTAATGAAGCTGTTAATCCAAGGTTACTATAACTCGCACTGCTGTTTTCTGTGTCATAGGCTTTTATGCTATTATGGATGCTACCTATTTTTGCTAATGCGTCTATGTAGTACCCTTTGTCATTTATCCAGGTTCCGTAGATTCCTCCGTAAACTGTATCGGCTGTGCTTTTCCCTGCTCCGCCGGTCATGGTTCTCTGGCTGTTGGTGTAACCTAACATTATGCCTGTGTAGATTTTCCATCCAGGGGTCTGCCAGACTCTATCTGCACCCAGGTCTACACCATAGGTGTTTTCTTTATATCCTACCTGGCTGTTGGTGGTGTTTACGTTCGCTTGCCATCCATATCCTCTTACCCATGTTTGATACGAATGTTTTTGCTCGTCTGTGCTGCTTGTTCTCAGTTCTCCCATTCTTTGTAATAATGAGTCGTTGGTCATTAGCCATGTGCCTGTTTGATCACTTGCCCCTAGGAGGGTGGTTAGTTCTTTTCCATAGCTTGGGGATAGATACCAGTTTGCACTGTTTGATGCTCCCATGTTCAGTTGTTGACCACTTAACAGGTTATAGTTATATAGCCCTACCGGTATTGGCCCATTTGATAATGTGTAGTTACCATTGCTTGCATTTGGGTTATTTACTTGTATTAGTTCCAGTGTAGGAGCTTTACCTGTTATGGTGCCCCCTGTGTTGGCTACTGTTATGGCTATGTTGCCGTTTGCGGTGTCAGCTGTTATGTGGTTGTTTGTGCCTGCTGCTATGTTGGTGTTGATTCCTAGGTTTCCGTTGTTGCCGTTTAGGTTCCCTAATGTGGAGTTCCCTGTAAGGTTCCAGGTTGCTCCATTGTCTATGTTAAGGGTTGTTCCTGCTTGGCCTGTTATTACTCCCGTTAACTGTGCTCCTCCATGATTACCGTTTAGTGTCAGTGTTCCCGCATTTATTGTTGTCCCTCCTGTCCAGAGGGTTTGGCCACTTAGTAGTAGTTCTCCTGTCCCGGTTTTAGTGAGGGAACCTTGACCTGCTACGTTGCCATCCATTGTGAAAGTAGTAGCATCGTTGACGTTAAATGTTCCGCCATTCGCGTTAATGGTTGTAGTACGCTCAGAGGAGAATGTGCCTGTTGTGTTAAGGGTACCGCCATTAAAGCTAAGTGTGCCTGATAAGTCACCAAGGTCATTATCAGCAGAGATTTGTATTGTGCCGCCGCTTATTGTTGTCCCGCCGGTATAGCTGTTGGCTCCTGTAAGTATCAGGGTACCTGCATCAGTTTTGTTGATCCCTCCGCTACCGGTGAGGTCTGATACTATTGTAGCTGTATACCCTGCTCCAGCTGTTGTCCCGTCTCCTACACGAATGATATTAGCTCCGTCTGCAAGTTCTACGGAGCCTCCGGTAATTGTATATCCGCTTGTTACGAATTGCATTCCGCCTGATATTACTTGTCCGTTTGTATTGTCTACTGTTACTGTTCCGGGGGTTCCTTCAAAGATGGCAAAGCTACCGTTGGTATATGGTGCATTTAAGGTCCCATCAGAAGTTGTCCAATTGTTGTTGCTAACATTCCAAGTGCCGTTACCTCCGTTAACTACCCCGTCACCTTTTGGTCCGGCATCTCCATCCCAGAAGTTGAGAGTAGTTCCTGTTATGTTAACCAGGTTTACCTGACCGGGTACAGAGGTCTGAACTACTTCGGTGCTTCCTGCAGGCATTGTTCCCAAGACAAGTCCGTTGTCTGTTAGTGCCCCTGTATAACTGATAACGCGATAAACTCCAGGATCAAAACTACCATCAGGTGCTTGTGTGACGTTTAGGGTTCCACCAAGGGTTAGGTCACCGTTTACTACGGTTAGGTCGTTTAATGTCCCGCCTGGTGTCCCTGCTGCACCAAAGTTGTAGTTGAGGTTAGATGTACTGTTAAGGGCCAGATTACCATTGATTGTAAGGGTGCCTATGCTGCCGTCCGCCCCGCCAGGATCTAATGTCCCGCCGTTTGCTATTGTTACGTTCCCGCCAACTGTTCCTGTGCCTCCCAAGGTAGCTCCTGAAGCTACTGTAGTAGCTCCGGTGGCTGCTGTCTGATCACCGTCTATGTACAGCGCACCTCCTGATACTGTGGTGGTGCCAGTGTAGGTGTTGTTGCCGCTAAGTATCTGGGTCAGTGTTCCGGTTTTTACAAGGTTTCCAGTTCCATTAATTGTTCCTGCAAAGTTCGCATCGTCTATAAGACTGCCATTGCTTGTGGAGTTGTTGTTTCCTATCGTGAGAGTATTGGTTCCGAGGTTTACTACTCCTGTTGTGTCCAGCGCGCCTGTTGTGGTGTCTGCAACAGGTGAGGATAAGGAGCCTATATTTGCGTTACCACTTGCCTGTATTACGTCCAGTATCCCATTGGTGTCAATCTGTACGTTTGAACCTGAGGCATCACCGCTTTCTGCAAGTGCTATTGTCCCTCCATTTGCCCATAATGCTGTACCGCCTGTTGAGCTGGTGTCTGCGAAGGTTATAATCCCTCCGTTGACTGCTCTGGCCCCCCAAGTGTTAGCGCCTGCTGTTTCTGCCATGTTCAGTGCTGTGCTTCCTGCTACGGTTATGCTGCTTGGATCTCCGGTAACGCTGTCTGTGCCACTGGCTTCCAGTACCGCTGAATCATTCCCGTACACAGTTATTGTCGGAAGTATGTTATTTGTTGTTCCGTCGAAGGTTTTTGCAGCTCCGGCGAATGTCATGAAGCCAGACGCTTCCGTGCCGGTTGTGGTTATGGTTCCGCCATTCAGATCCATGACGCTGCCTATACCATATAACAATGCCCCTACCGCTGATGCGCCTGTTGTTGATACTGTCAGTCCACTAGTTGCTACATCTAATGTACCGCCATCTGCAGCGTATAAACCATACGCATTATCTCCTGTTGTGCTTACCTGAAGATTATTATTTGCTGTTATGATTCCTTCGTCAGCAGAAACACCTACCGCCTCATATCCTTGTGTTGCTACTGTTGCTGCACCGTTTAAGGTTACCTGTGAACCTGACCACTCAGAATCTATTCCATCAGAATAATCTCCTGTAGTAGTTATTTGAATAGTGCCATTTGCTGTAACACTCGTTGTACCACTCCCGCCACCGGTGGAAGCAATGACGCCTGCCGCACCAAGCCCTTGAGTTGTTACTGTTGTCGCTCCGTTTAAGATTACCTGTGAATCTGTCCCAAAAGAATTTATTCCATCAGCATAATCACCAGAAGTATTTATTGTGGCATTTGACGCTGTGCCTGTTGTTACTTGGCCGCCATTATAGGCATAAACACCATATGAAGTGCTTCCTGTCGTTGTAATCTGATTGGCAGAACCATTCAGGATTATTTGTGAGGAAGTACCTGTAGCAAAAATACCGTAACTGCCTGAACCTGACGCATCTGTAGCTCCTGTTGTTGATACAGTTAAGTCATCATTGGATGTTATTACTCCACCACTGGAAGCAACAACACCATACGCTCCATTCCCTGCTGTTGTTACTTCTGCTGTGCCACCTAAAGTTACAGTAGATGCAGACGCCCATATCCCATAACTATCGTCGGTTGAAGTGTTTACTGTAAGATCTGACCCTGATTCTGTTGTTACAGTTCCGCCACTGTAAGCAAAAACGCCATGTGAATTACTTCCTGTTGTCGTGACTGATGTCGGACCGCTTAAATCAACCAGAGAACCAGTGCCATAAGACCATATTCCATAGGTAGAATCGCCTGAGGTGTTTACTGTAACAGTTGACGCTGAAGCTGTGGTTAGCTGGCCACCGCTATAGGCAAGAATACCATCTGCGCCGCTGCCTGCTGTTTGAACTTCTGCATTACCGCTTATGGCAACACTGCCTACAGAGAATATTCCATAAGCACTTGCCCCTTGTGTAGTTACATTAAGATCTGAACCGGAGCCTGTTGTTATGCTTCCACCACCGTTAGCGACAACACCATCTGCACTATCACCTGTTGTTGTAACTGTTGTTGTCCCATCCAATGTTGTCGTACTATTAGTGTCACCGAATATTCCATAAGAGCCAGCACCCTGAGTGCTCACACTGAGAGATGCCCCTTCTTCTGTTATCAGATTCCCGCCGGTACGGACATAAATACCGGTTGTGCTACTTGCCCCTGCTGCCAGTCCTGTTGCTATTGATGTTGTGCCGCCCAAATCTATCGTCCCATTCATGACCTCCATTCCATAAGCAT
>WQYY01000036.1 GCA_009780995.1 Desulfuromonadales bacterium | reverse complement strand
GTCAACTATAATCGCGTGTGTATTTTGACTGTCAAATATGCAACGCAGGACGGACAGCAATTAACGTCCTCTTTCAGAATGACCGTTCAGCAAACCGATATGGCAAAGCTGATACCCGGATATAAAATGCCAATCGAATACGACCCGCAAAAGCCGCAAAACATCAAGTTCGTTCCTTACGCCGCCTCAAGTACCTTGCAAGCGGCCAAGGATCAATACGATTTGACGCACGGGGAGATAACGCAGGAATTTATTGATATTAGGGATAAGGGTACAAAAGCGAAAGGCGTTATCCTCGCTTCTAAGCCTACCGGTAACATCATGGACAATAAAAGCGAAATGGAATTGCAAGTCAAGGTAACACGGCCAGATGGCAGTACATATGAGGTTAATACGACAAAAGACGTGCCTCAAACCGGGTTGTCTTTTGCCGCTCCTGGCAGTATTGTCCATGTTTTCTATATGCCGGACAATGAACAAAATATTATGATCGGGTTTTACACCTGACGCATTGAAATTTGAGGAGTAGACATTATGAAAAGAGGACACATTTTCACCGTTATCGGTGGGATTGGTATGCCAATTACTTTGATCTTTTTGGGTGTAACAGGGGCTTTAGCACCCGACGATATGGCCATCATTTTGCCTGTTGCCGTACCGCTTTTCTTTATTACTATGATTTGTTTAGTAATCGGCATCTCGTTAGGTGCCAGCAACAACCTCTCAAAAAAAGCTAAGACGTTTCCCCTTGTCACTGGGACATTGCTGGACGTGAAACAGACTGGCGGTACCAGAAGCGCTGGGCCGGAGTTGACAATGAAATTCCAATTCACCACGGAGGGTGGGCGGCAGGTAACGGCTTCGCAGGCGTTGATAATTCCAGTGACCGACTTGGATTTGTTCAAACCAGGAAAGACATTTCTGATTAGATATAATCCCCAAAATCCGCTACGTATTGCGATTGATTTTGAGGCGAATAGTAGCAAAGTTCAGCCATAACCAGGAAACACTTTAAACAGTGCTCCTATTGGGCAAACACAGGTAAAAGACGTGGTTCTGTCAGCTCAACCAACTGGCAATATTGTTGGAAGCAATTGTGAAATGGAATTGAAAATCGAAGTCACAAGGCCCGATAGCAGCCAGTATGAAGTCACCGTCCGAAAAGTGATCCCTGGCTTTGGTTTGTCACACGCTCAGGCGGGGCGTGTTATTCAGGTTTTCTATAAGCCGGAGGACGAGCAAAACATCACAATTAAGCTATAGGGGCGTTATGCCTGACGCATTGAAATTTGAGGAGTAGACATTATGCCATTTTTCAAATCAAAGAAGACGAATCAACCGAATTCTGTCAACAATCAAGGACAACAGCAAAATGTCCAGTTTTCCGCCACCGGCGGTCAGACTAATTTCACACCCCAGGTCATTAAATGTCCGGATTGCGGAGCACCTCTGGAGATAACCGATGAAAGCGCCGAATATGTGACTTGCCAATACTGTAAGACCTCCGTTAAGGTAAGACAAGACACGCAAGCCCCGGTTGCGGACGCGGATTCATCGCCTTTCGGTAATTTGGGCGTGGACGTACAAAGTGCCGTTACCTCGGCACTATCGGGATTAAACTTAAACAGTAGTAATGTGAAAGTGGTTATGGGAAAGTCGACTATCACTACGACTGTGAATGGCGTGCCGGTAAACAACGGTCAAATCAATTTTAATGCGGCGGCGCAAGCGGCGATTCAAAGTGAATTGGCCGCCGGCAAGATTACACGTAAGACCGTCGATATCCGGCAAAACGGCGTCCCGGCAAAGGGTGTTATTTTGGCGTGTACCCCTACCGGCCGCATCGTGAACGGCGAAGGTGAACTGCAGCTGAAAGTAAATGTCACAAGGCCGAACGGCAGTACATACGAAGTCAATATCGCAAAATGCGTGCCGCAAAGCGGTATAGCGTTTACGGTTCCAGGAAGCGTGGTACACGTTTACTATATGCCCAATGATGAGCAAAATATCGTGATCGGGTTTTACGCCTAACACATTGAAATTTGGAGACATAGGCAAAGCGTTCTGAGAAGCGGGTAACGAGGCATATGACTAAAAATCTGAAGCCAATATGTTTTTAAATATTGCCTAATTATATTATTTATAAATAAACAAGCATACATAGTATTATTTATCAGCTCAGGTATTATCACAGCTAATAGGAATAATGATATAAAAAATAATTGCCTAATTATGCTAAATATAAAAAATAGGCAATAAAGCTTTTACTGCGTGACAAGGGATTTGAGTCATGAGCAAGGCTTGTAGGGGTGTACAATGCGCGCCCGAACCACCCCGCCCTTCGGGCACCCCTCCACGGAGGGGAATTCCCGGCAAAAGCGGAAGCCGTAGCGGAGTTATATTATGTCTTTTGTGATGTTGATATTCATACCAGGATTCCTAGCAGGAGCTGTCTTTGTAGCTATTGTTTATAAAAGCCGTGTTGCTTCGGCTACTATACAGGCAAGGCGGGACGCAGATGTTGAAATAGCCAGAATCAGTGAGCAACTGAATAGCGCCATGTCTGAGGCCAGCCGTTTAGATCAGGATAACGGCCGCTGTAAGTCAGAGATGGAGAGCTTGCGAAAGGAGCTTGAAGATAGTCGGAACAGCCTTACAATGGTTACGGCTAATCTGGAAGCTGAAAAGAAGCAAAGTATTGAGAATAAAGCCTTTATAAATAATGCCAGGCAGGAGTTATCAGACCAGTTCAAGGCTTTAGCCGGTGAGATATTGGAAGAGAAAGCCAAGCGTTTTACTGAGCAGAACCAGGTAAATATAGAGGGGCTTCTTAACCCTCTTAAACTGAAACTTACAGAGTTTCAGGGTAAGGTTGAGGAGGTTTATGTTCAGGAGGGAAAGGATAGAAGCGCTCTTGCTGCCCAGGTTAAACACCTTATGGAGCTTAATAACCAGCTTTCAAAGGACGCGAATAATCTTGCGACTGCGCTCAAAGGTTCCAGCAAGACCAGAGGCAACTGGGGAGAAATGATCCTTGAAAAGATACTTGAATCTTCAGGCCTACGCAAAGGGGCTGAATACAATATTCAGGAGAGCCATACATCTTCTGAAGGTTCAAGGCTTCAACCTGATGTTGTTATACATCTTCCTGAAGAAAGGCATGTGGTAATAGATTCTAAGGTTTCCCTTAACGCTTATGAGGAGTATGCCTCAGCGGAAAGTGATATTGATAGAGATATTGCCTTAAAGAGGCATCTTGAATCTGTAAAGCGGCATATTAAGGAGCTTTCTGAGAAGAGTTATCATACAATTTATGATCTTAAGACCCTTGATTTTGTGATTATGTTTATTCCTGTTGAGCCTGCTTTTATGCTGGCTATTTCAGAAGATAATTCTTTGTGGGAGGATGCCTGGAAAAGAAGTGTTCTGCTGGTCAGCCCCAGTACCCTTCTCTTTGTACTTAAGACTGTTGCCTATTTGTGGCGGCAGGAGCAGCAGAACAGAAATGCCCAGGATATAGCCCAGCGTGGTGCGGCGCTTTATGACAAGCTGGCAGGTTTTGTAGATGATTTAAAAAATGTCGGCAATCGTTTGGAACAGGCGAAAAATAGTTATGACGAGGCTTTAGGTAAACTTTCCTCAGGCAGAGGGAATCTGATCCGTCAGGCAGAACTACTTAAGGAGCTTGGAATAAAGCCCGGCAAGTCTCTTCCTGCTGAAATGGTTGAAATAGCTTCTGATGTTCAGGGTATAGATGATAAATGAGCCACTCCGCTGCAAGCTGCGAGGTATCTGATTTAGTTATTGCGAGGAACGAAGTGACGCGGCAATCCAGCAGCCTTTAAAACCTCTGGATTGCTACGCTCGCAAAGACGATGTAAATGCGGACAAGCCGCGAGGAATTAATCCCGAGTTTATATTCGATACTGAAAGGTTTTCATGAAGATAACAGGCAGATACCGTATTTTGGTTTTGATGTTTACAATTGCAATGGTTATTTTCACGGCTACAAGAACTATTCTGCTTTTTGAGTCCCTATCAGAGCTGGATGTGACTCTATTTCTTCTTATAAAGATATATGCTGTAGGCTTTTTATTTGATTTTGCCACTTGCAGCTATATGCTTATCCCTATTATTCTTCTTATGATTTTTATGCCTGAGAAACTGTATAACAGCAGGCTAAGCAGAGGCTCCAAGCAAGTTGTTTTCTTTCTTTTTCTATATTTTATGCTTTTTTACGCTTTTGCAGAGTCTGTTTTAGCGAGAGATTTAAGAGGGCCTCATCATCTCTTTTTCGCTTTGATTTTCTTGCTTATTCTTACAATTATCCTCTTTATCCCTGTGAGCCGTTATATTACCAGAACGTTTCCGGCTCTTACCTCTTTTAAACAAAGGCTTTGTGTCGGAATTTTGCTTCTGTTTTTTCCGTTAATCTCTTTTTTCACTATAGATTTAAGCCTTACTCAAATATCACCCAGTAATTACGCAAATGAGCTGACAGGAAACGGATTTTACAATTTGGGATCAGCCATAATCAAGGGGGATATTGGTCTAAGAGGGAGCAGATGGGGTGGAAATTTTCCACTGGTTATGGCCAACCTTAATCAAGAGGGATATGAACTATAAATGGGATTGTTCAAAGGAGTTTCATTGCTACATATATGAAATTGGGTTATATAGAACAATACAAAAGAAGTAAAGGCTATGACCGATACAGAACGGGCTGCGAAAAAGAATGAGTATATTAAAGAGGCGAAATAAAGCCCCTTCCTTTAGGTATAGCAAGTGCCAGAAAACAATAAACAACAGAAAATTGAAATTATATGGCTAAAAAAGAAAAAATAAATGTGCAGGGAACTACGATAACTGTAATCATTTCAAAAGAAGACGATTACATTTCGCTGACCGATATGCTAAAGGCAAAAGACGGTGATTTTTTTATTTCCGATTGGCTGAGAAATCGCAATACCGTTGAGTTTCTCGGGGTTTGGGAAAGCATATACAACCCAAATTTTAATTATGGCGAATTTGCCATAATTAGAAGTCAAGCAGGACTAAATAGCTATAAAATCAGTGTAAAAGAGTGGGTAGAAAAAACAAATGCCATTGGTTTAAAAGCAACGGCAGGGCGTTATGGCGGAACTTATGCACATAAAGATATTGCTTTCGAGTTTGGAATGTGGATTAGCCCACAATTTAAAATTTATTTAATTCGCGAATTTGACAGGTTGAAACAAGACGAAAATCGCTACCTCTCCCTCGAATGGGACTTACAACGTACACTCTCTAAAATAAATTACCGTATTCACACTGATGCTATTAAGGAACATATTATCCCAAATATTGTTACCAAGGAGCAAATTTCCTACACCTATGCCGAAGAGGCTGATTTGCTGAACGTGGCTCTTTTTGGAATGACGGCAAAACAGTGGCGAGATACAAACCCTGATTTGAAAGGCAATATTCGTGATTACGCTACGTTGGAGCAATTGGTGGTGCTATCAAACATGGAAAGTATTAATGCGTTGCTTATCCGACAAGAACTTCCACAAGGCAAGCGGCTGGTGCAGTTAAATAATGTAGCGATTACGCAAATGCAATCGCTAGTCAAAAACAAAAATTTGAAAATGTTAAAATGAAACATGCCGTTTTTATTATATTTTACTCTGGTGTTACAGCTTTGTATAAAAACAGGCTGAACAGAGTAGCTATTTAAGAGGAGAAATGAAGAAATTAGTTGAATTTGTAAATAATAAGACGGCATCTGCTTGGAGCGATATTCTTATTCTTGCCATTGCCTTTTCAATCTCTTTTTTTCAGTTTCTGGGAAGATTCCCGCTTATAGAGCCTGATGAGGGACGCTATAGTGAGATTCCCAGAGAGATGCTTGCGAGATGGGACTTTATCACGCCTACCCTTAATTATGTAAAGTATTTTGAAAAGCCGCCTCTTCTTTACTGGCTTAATTCCATCTCTTTTTCCATTTTCGGACAGAATGAACTTGCCGCCAGGCTTGTTTCTGCCATGTCAGGGTTTTTAACTGTTCTTTTTATATATTGGGTGGGAAGAAGGCTGTTTGATCGGCGTGTAGGCCTTTTATCAGCTATTATCCTCGGTTCTGCCGGTGGTTTTATTGCCCAGGCAAGAATTAATATTATAGATATGCTTTTGACTTTCTGTATGACCCTTTGCCTTGGCTCTTTTATACTTGCCGTAAAAGAGACAGGCCGATCTAAAACCTTTTATTACTACCTTTTCTACATTGCGGCAGCATTGGCAGTATTGGCAAAGGGGCTTATCGGCATAGTCTTTCCTGGCGGGATTATTTTTCTGTTTATGCTTTTCAGAAAAAGGTGGGATATTCTCAGGGAAATGCGTCTTATAACAGGTAGCCTTCTGTTTTTTATTATAGCTGCGCCATGGTTCGTTCTTGTATCACTCAAAAACCCTGAATTTCTGGGGTTTTTCTTTATTCATGAGCATTTTGAGCGTTTTCTTACAAAGATTCATGGACGGTATGAACCATTATGGTTTTTTGTTCCTGTTCTCATCGGGACGATGATTCCCTGGTCTTTTTTCATACCCGCTGCTTTCCGTGACGCCTGGAAAAACAGGAGGAGCGGAGATGGAGAAGCCCTGACATATCTTGCGATATGGGGAGTGCTTATATTCCTATTCTTTTCAATGTCTGACTCAAAGCTGGTACCTTATATCATGCCGGTTTTTCCGCCTTTGGCAGTTATGATAGGATATACGTTCAGTATTGCCATTGATAAAGGGGCTTCAACAGTTAAATGGTATGCTGTCCCACTCCTTATTATTATTACGTTGATCGGTATTGGCCTGCCGATACAGCAATATTTGACTAAAAAGGCGGCCTTTACTCTTACCGAATCTATTGTGCTTGGCGCGGTTTTTCTTATCCAGGGGGTTCTTGGGCTTGTTGTCCTTCACAGGAAGGAAGTTGAAAAGCTTGTTCTTGTTCTATCTATTGGGGCAATAGTTTATACAAGTATAGGAGTAAATTTTATTTATGCAGGCCTTGCTGAGAGTAAGACAGCAAAACCGATGGGGCTGAAGGTTAAGGAGCTGGCCGGCCCTGACGCCATTATTGCTTCCTTTGGCTATGATCAGACCCTTCCTTTTTACTCAGGCCGTAGAATTGTTGTTATAGGCGACAAGAACGAACTGGAGTTTGGCAGTGAGCAGGGTAACCACTCCGGCTGGTTTATTGATGAACCGACATTTTTGCAGATATGGAACAGTGATAAGAGGGTTTTTGCTGTACTTAGTAAAGATAAATTTAAAAGTTTGGCAAAGGTTTCACAAAGGCCTGTGTGGCCGATAGTGGAGAATAATAAAAAGGTTCTTGTTACGAACATGTAGGGGCGCGATTTATCGCGCCTCTACAGACGTTGCCTTCGTCGCAGGACGTTCAATGTAGTTATGAAATCTTAGGCATTTAGGGTTACTTACTGATATGGACAAAAGAAAGAAATTTAGAATTCTTGGCCTTGTTATGATATTAGGCGGAATATTGATACTTGCTAGCAAAATAGTGTGGCCTTCCGGCAATTTAACGTTTTGGGACTATTATTGTGATTTAGGTATTGTTGCAATTGGAATATATTTCTATTTTCTTAATAGAAAATTTGCATTACAACCTCATCTGCCTGAAGGAGATAAAAGAGAAGAGGAAGAAGCAAAAAGATAATTAAGATAGTTCGTAGGGTGGGTAGAGCGTAAGCAAAACCCCCCAGATAAAAGGTTGTCTTTGCGAGCGGAGCGAAGCAATCCAAGGGTTTTAAAGGCTACTGGATTGCTTCGTTGCTTTGCTCCTCGCAATGACATATAAAAAACGTAGGGATGCACAATGTGCGCCTGATTAGCCACTCCGCCCTTTGAGTACTCCTCCAGAGAGGTGAATTTAGGGTGGTCAATGACTGCCCATACAGAAATTACAGGAGATAATTAAATGCGTAAAGAATTCCTTCCCTTCTCAAGACCCTCTCTATCCGACGATGAAATAAACGAAGTTGTGGATTCTCTCCGCTCAGGCTGGATTACCACCGGCCCGAAAGTGAAACGGTTTGAGGAGGATTTCCTTAAATATACAGGAGCGAAATATGCCGTTCCTCTCTCTTCCGCTACGGCAGGCCTTCATCTGGTGCTGCTTGCCCTTGGTCTGAAAGAGGGAGATGAGATCATTACAACTCCTATGACCTTTGCCTCAACACTGAGTATTCCGACACTTTGCGGAATGAAGCCTGTTCTGGTAGATATTGAGGAAGGGACTCTCAATATTGATGTTTCGAAGATAAGAGAGAAGATAACCCCGAGAACAAAAGCGATTATTCCTGTTCATTTCGCGGGGCAGCCGTGTGATATGGACCCTCTTTTTGCTTTAGCTAAGGAGTTTAGCCTTACTATTATTGAAGATGCCGCCCATGCTGTTGGAACAGAGTATAAAGGTAAGCGTATAGGCTCTTTTGATTCTATATCTATCTTTTCATTCCACCCCAATAAGAATATTACAACCGGTGAAGGGGGAATGGTTTGTACCCCTGATGAGTCTCTGGCTGAGGAGGTTTCCCTTCTGAAATTCCATGGTATGAGCAGGGAAGCCTGGAAGCGTTTTGCGTCCAGCGGAACCCCGAATTACGATATTGCCATGCCGGGATTTAAGTATAATATGATGGATATCCAGGCTGCCATAGGGATTCACCAGCTTCCGAAACTTGATAGTTTTATTAAGCGGCGAACTGAAATAGCGGAGTTTTACAACAGGGAGTTCGCAGATGTTGATGAGGTCATTACTCCTAAATATGCGCCTTATCAACAACTGCACGCATGGCATCTTTATACCCCTCTTATCAAGATTGAGGATCTGAATATAAACCGCGACAGTTTTATGGAAGAGCTTAAAAAGCTTAATATAGGAAGCGGGCTTCATTATAAGGCTATTCATCAACATTCCTGGTACAGGAAGAATTTACCTCAGCAAGAGGGAAGCCTTAAAAACGCGGACTATGCTTCGGACAGGATACTCTCTCTTCCGCTTTTCCCCGATATGTCTGATGAAGATGCAAAAGATGTTGTTGAAGCGGTTAAAAAGGTTATACTGAGTCAGAGAAAATAATTCAGTAAGTTTTGGAAAACAGAAGGATATATATGTCAGAAAAGCCTTATATTTCAGTGATAATTCCGGTCTATAACGAGGAAGGTAATCTGCCTGACCTTATGTCAAGGCTTTATCCGGTTATGGAGGGGGTTGGAAAGCCATTTGAAATTATTTTTACCGATGACGGGAGTAAGGATAATTCTCTTAAACTCCTTACAAGTTTCATTGAGCCATATCCTGAGGTGAAGATTATAGAGCTTAACGGTAATTTCGGCCAGCATATGGCCATTATGGCCGCTTTTGAAATAAGTTTAGGCGATATAGTGATCACTCTTGACGCTGATCTTCAGAATCCTCCAGAGGAGATTCCAAGGCTTATTGCTGAGATAGAAAAGGGACATGATGTAGTTGGGAGCATAAGGCTTGCGAGGCAAGATAGTTTCTTCCGTAAAAGAGCGTCTCAGATCGTAAATTTGGTTGTCAGAAATATAACCGGAATGAAAATGTCAGATTACGGCTGTATGCTCAGAGCGTACAGTCGGCCGATTATTGATAATATAAACCGTTGTCAGGAAACCTCAACTTTTATACCTGCCCTTGCCCAGACTTTTTCTTCATCTCCCACAGAGATCGAGGTAGGCCACTCTTTACGCCAGGAAGGGGAGAGTAAATACTCTCTTTATAAACTTATACGGCTTAATTTCGACCTCATGACAGGCTTTTCGGTTGTGCCTTTGCAGATGTTCGCTCTTTTAGGGATATTTACATCTCTTTTTGCCGTCGCGTTTGCTATATTTCTCATGATACGCCGATTTATTATAGGCGCTGAAGTTGACGGGGTATTTACACTCTTTGCCATTCTCTTCTTTTTCATAGGGATTGCTATTTTTGGGATCGGGATCGTAGGAGAGTATGTGGGGCGTATATATCAGGAGGTAAGGCACAGGCCCAGATATGTTGTCCGGCACATATATGAGTCAAAAAAATAAGGGATTATTATGAAGCTTGTGATTTGTGCATATAATAATGTGGGTTATGCCTGTATTGAAGAGCTTTTACAACAGGGCGGAGATATAAAACTGATTTTTACCCATGAAGACTCCCTTTCCGAAGAGATATGGTTTAAGTCGGTCAGGGAGCTTGCGTTGCAACACTCAATCCCCTTTGTTACCTCTTCAATTAATCTTCCTGAAAATGTAGAGAAGTTAAAAGAGATAGCGCCTGACTTTATCTTTTCATTTTATTACAGAAATATGATAAAGCCCGAAGTTCTTGAAATCCCTAAAATGGGCGCTCTTAATATGCATGGTTCTTACCTTCCCAAGTACCGCGGCAGAGTTCCTGTAAACTGGGCTGTTATTAATGGTGAAACGGAGACAGGAGCGACTCTCCACTATATGGTTGAAAAACCTGATGCCGGGGATATTGTTGATCAGGAAAAGGTGCGTATAGAGTTTCGTGATACAGCTTATGATGTGTTTAATAAAGTGACGGAAGCCGCTGTTAAGGTGATAAGAAGGTCATATCCGCTTTTGGTTGCAGGAAAAGCCAACCGGATACCGATGGATTTGAAAGCGGGGAGCTATTTTGGGGGGAGAAAGCCTGAAGATGGCCTTATAAACTGGAGAAAAAACGCTGTAGAGATATATAACCTAATCCGTGGAGTGACACACCCTTATCCGGGAGCTTTTACATTTTACAACGGTAAAAAAGTGCTGATCTGGAAGGCTTTACCGGTAACAGGAAAAGGAGAACCGGGGAAAGCAGTCTCTTCTAATCCTTATGTTATAGGGACTGTAGACGGGCTTCTTGAAATACTTGATATGGAGATAGAAGGTTTGGAAAATTCATCTATACTGATTGACTGTTTTGAGGTATAGAGATTCTGAGTTTATAGTACAAATCAGGAGATTATATGAAAATACTTATACTTGGTGTGAATGGTTTTATTGGCAATGCCCTGACCCACAGAATACTTAATACAACGGATTGGGAAGTCTATGGCCTTGATATGGCATGTGACAAGCTTGAACGCTCTCTGGGGGATCCGAGGTTTCACTTTCTTGAAGGGGATATTACGATAAACAAAGAGTGGATAGAGTACCATATAAAGAAATGCGATGTTATATTGCCTCTGGTTGCTATAGCCACGCCTGTAACTTATGTAAAGGATCCACTGCGGGTTTTTGAGCTGGATTTTGAAGAGAATTTAAAAATTATACGCCAGTGCGTTAAACATAAAAAGCGGATTGTTTTTCCTTCAACTTCCGAAGTATATGGCATGAGCCCTGACAAAGAGTTTGATGAGATGACTTCCCCGCTTATGCTAGGCCCTATCAATAAGGAAAGATGGATATATTCCTGCTCTAAACAGATGCTAGACCGGGTTATATACGCCTATGGAGCTCATCAGGGGTTTGAATTCACTCTTTTCAGGCCGTTCAACTGGATAGGTCCAAAACTGGACAGCATACATACCGCTAAAGAGGGAAGTTCCAGAGTCTTAACTCAATTCCTGTATGATATTCTGGCCGGTAAGCCTATACAGCTTGTTGACGGTGGCAACCAGCGGCGTTCATTTACCTATGTGGAAGATGGAATTGACTGTCTGATGCGGATAATAGAAAACAAAAACAACTGCGCCAACGGGAATATTTTCAATATCGGGAACCCGAAAAATGACCTCTCTGTTAAAGAGTTGGCGTACAAGCTTCGGGATATGGTGGCAGAGTACCCTGAATATAAAGAGAAAGCTGAAAAATGCCAGATTGTTGAGGTATCTTCCGGAGAGTTCTATGGGAAAGGTTATCAGGATATGCTTACAAGGGTTCCCTCGATAAAGAACGCGAAGGAATGTCTTGATTGGGAGCCTAAAACAGGTATTGACGAGGCTCTTAGAAAGACATTGGAATTTTACCTTGTTCAGGAAAAAGAGAAAATCGAACATCTTATTTAACAGAGATGTTTGATTTCGGATCAGCCGCTTCGTATGTTATGAAAGCGGCTTTTTTGTAATGCTTTTAAGGGGAAGACATATATGCCAAGACCTGGTTGGGATCAGTATTTTATGGAAATCACCCATATTGTTGCAAAAAGGACTACCTGCATAAGGCGGCAGGTTGGCGCTATCCTTGTAAAAGGGAAAAATATTCTGGCAACAGGATATAACGGGGCGCCGTCAGGGGTTTCACACTGTATTGACGTGGGGTGTTTAAGGGAAAGGCTGAATATTCCTTCAGGAGAGCGGCATGAACTTTGTAGGGGGCTCCATGCCGAGCAAAATGCCATATTACAGGCAGCAAGGCATGGAACAAGCATTGAAGGTGCAACGCTTTACTGCACCACAATGCCGTGTGTTATCTGTACGAAGATGATTATAAATGCCGGTATTCAAAGAGTCGTTTATGAGGAAGGGTACGCTGATACTCTTGCCGCCGAGATGATAGGAGATTCAGGGATTATTGTGGATATGTTCAAATCTGAAGATGGAGAAACCCTGTGAGATGCCCTTATTGCGCTTTCGCGGATAGTAAAGTTGTTGATTCCCGCCCTGACCGTGATAGCTCCGTCATAAGACGAAGGCGGGAGTGTGAATCCTGCGGCAAGCGTTTTACAACGTACGAGAGGGTGGAAGAAGTGCTCCCTCTTATAATGAAAAAAGATGGAAGACGGGAGCCGTATATTCGGGAAAAAGTCATTGGCGGGATTAAAAAGGCCTGTGAAAAGCGTCCTGTATCTATTGAAAGCATCGAAGATATGGTTGCGAGGCTTGAAGGAAGGTTATTTGAGAGCGGCGAAAAAGAGATACCAAGCACGGTAATCGGTGAATGGATAATGAGCGGGCTTCATGAAATTGATGAGGTTGCTTATGTGCGTTTTGCTTCGGTTTACAGGTCTTTTAGGGATATAAATGAGTTCATGGCGGAACTTCAGGATATTCTTGAAGGGGAACGCGGGAAAAAGAAGAGATAGGGAATAAACAGTGGTGTCAGATTTATCAACAAAAATGATGAAACGCGCTTTAACCCTTGCTAAACGTGGGATTGGAAAAACATCACCAAACCCTTCGGTAGGGTGCGTCATCGTAAAAGACGGGAATATTGTTGGCGAGGGGTGGCACAAGAAAGCCGGAACACCCCATGCCGAGGTACATGCCCTTAACCAGGCGGTTGCTTTGGCCAAAGGGTCTGATGTTTATGTGACTCTTGAACCATGTGCGCATTTCGGAAAGACCCCTCCATGCAGTGACGCCTTAATAAAAGCCGGCGTATCAAGAGTTGTTATCGGAACTATTGATCCACACCCTAAGGTAAGCGGTAAAGGCGTTAATGCACTGAAAAAAGCCGGTATTATTATTGAGACAGGTGTTTTAGAGCAGGAATGCAGGGAGATTAACGAGGCTTTTATAAAGCATGCTACTACTGGGCTCCCTTTTATTGCTCTTAAAAGCGCTATGACCTTAGATGGTAAGACTGCCACTGAAACCGGGGATTCAAAATGGATAACAGGGGAAAAATCCAGGTATCTGGTACATAAATTAAGGCGGGATCTTGATGCCGTTATGGTTGGTGTCGGAACTGTTATTAGTGATGACCCTGAACTGACTGTAAGGCATCTTAAAGGGAGAAACCCTCTCCGTATCATAGTTGACAGTGACCTTAAAACTCCTCTTAAATCTAAAGTTATTAAGAACAACTCCGACAATAAAACTATTCTGGCAACAGCTTGTATTGACCAGTCTAAAATTGATCTTTATAAAGATGCAGGAGTTGAGGTTTTAGTTTGTAAAAAATCGTGTGAAATGGTCGATTTGAAGGATATGCTTGAGCGTATGGGCAAGCAAGGGATTCAGTCAATACTTCTTGAAGGTGGCCAATCTCTGGCAGGAAATATGCTGAAATCCAATCTTATTGATAAGTTCATATTTTTTTACGGAACAAAACTTATGGGTGGGGAGGGTAAGGATCTGTTCGCAGGAGCAGGGTTGGAGAAGATGAGTGATGCCCTCTCTGTTAATATACAGCGCGTTACCCGCTCAGGTGACGATATAATGGTTGAAGCGTATCTTGGAGAAAAAGATGTTTACAGGGTTGATTGAAGATTTGGGGAACGTCTTGAAAATAGAAAGAAAAGGTGGGAACGGAACTATTCTGATCTCCACAAAGCTTAACCTTTCTGATAGCAAGCTTGGTGATTCCATTGCCGTGAATGGTGCATGCCTTACTATAAAATGGATAAACGGCTCGGAAATACTTTTTGATGTTTCTGAAGAGACATTCAAAAGAACAGGTTTTTCTAAAATGGCTGTTGCGAGCCCTGTAAATGTCGAGCGCTCTCTCAGACTCTCCGACAGGCTTGATGGTCATATAATCACAGGGCATGTAGATTTCACTGCGAACGTTACAGAAATTAAGGAGAAGTCCAGCCATAAGGAGTTTACATTCTCTATTCCTGAGGGATATTCAAAATATGTTGTGGAAAAAGGTTCTATAGCTGTTGATGGCATAAGCCTTACAGTTAATGCAGCGACCAGGAACAGTTTTAAAGTGAATATAATTCCAGCTACCCTCTCTAAGACAACATTGGCAAATTCGCAAGTAGGAGATAGTGTTAATATTGAGACAGATATTATAGGAAAATATGTTGAACGGCTTTTAAATTCAGGGAAAGCCGGATCAGAAAAGATCAGCTTTGAAATGCTGGCATCGAACGGGTTTATATGAAAAATATCCGCTTTATAATTTTATTTTTACTCTTTGCTGTTTTGCTCCCCTTTATTGCTTCAGCCCTTGATGTCCCCAAACTTCAAGGCAGGGTTAATGACTATGCTGAACTTATGTCCCAAAGCAGTGTCAGCAGTTTGGAGCAAAAGCTTGCAGCTCTTGAGAAGGAAGATTCTACTCAGGTTGTTGTTTTAACCATTCCATCTCTGCAGGGAGAGGAGATTGACGATTTTTCCATAAAAGTGGCTGATGCCTGGAAAATCGGACAAAAAGGGAGTGATAATGGCGCCATCTTCATTATCTCGAAAGATGATAAAAAGATGAGAATTGAGGTTGGCCGGGGGCTTGAAGGGAAGCTGACCGACCTTATATCCGGAAGGATCATAAGGGACAGCGTTGCGCCTCATTTCCAACAGGGGGATTTTGACGGAGGGATAACAGCAGGGGTAGATGATATTATATCTGTTGTTAAAGGGGAGTATCAAGCACCGGAAAATACCAATACAAGAGAGCAGGGTACTTCTCCGATCTTCACTTATATCTTTATCTTACTGGTTGCGTTAATTTTTATCGGGGCTGTTTCCCGGGTTTTAGGCGGGATAGTCGGTGCAATCGGATTACCTCTTGTACTCTATATCTCTATGCCGGGTGTGGGGATAGTTTTTATAATTCTATCGGCGGTATTTGGCCTTTTAGGCGGCCTCATAGTCCCCTTTATGTTTGGTGGAGGAGGCGGTTTCGGCGGCTTTTCCGGCGGTGGCGGAGGCTTCTTTGGCGGTGGCGGAGACTCCGGCGGATTTTCAGGAGGAGGCTTTTCCGGCGGTGGCGGAGGTTTTGGCGGTGGCGGCGCTTCCGGAGGTTGGTAGCCTTAGACATAGTATGATATATTTCACTAAAGGGAGGGCATAATCAAATGAATAATATTTACCAAATTGATGAATTAAAAAATAAATTATACCCAATTTTTGAAAATGCCCCGGTCTATCGTGCGATTCTCTTTGGTTCTTATGCAAAGAGCCAAGCGACAGAGCAAAGCGATATAGATATTGTTGTAGATGGACAGGGTGAACTTCGAGGTCTTGCTTTTTATGGAGTACTGGAAGATGTTTCTAATGTACTTTCCAAAAAGGTTGACTTAATGGAACTTTCAGAAGTGCGACAAAACTCTCCAATTTTCGATGAAATAATGAATCATGGGGTAATGTTGTATGAACGCAAAGGATAAAATTATCTTGCAAAAGATCCAAAAATATATAAGAGAAGCCATATCTTATACACAAGGGATGACCTTTGGGCAATTCATGGGAGATGGAAGAACCGTATCAGCTGTGGCATTTGCCGCTTCGCAAATGGGAGAATTGGCAAATAATATTAGTCCAAAAACAAGGGAGTTGTATCCAACGCTTCCGTGGAAAGAACTTCGAGGTATGAGAAACCGAATTATCCACGACTATGAAAATATAGATTTTAATATGCTTTGGCAGACGGTAACAGAAGATTTCCCAGCCTTATTAAAAGAACTTGACCATTTAGCTTTAGGCATGGATTAGATTTCTTGCCTAATCCTATTTATAGTTATACAATCAGGCAATAATAGTTTACCTGATTATTTCATGCCTATATTTTTACCAGCTCAGGTAGTACCTGAGCTCATAAGTTTTATTAACCATAAATTATGATGCTTAATAGATTGCCTAATTCTCTAATTGATAAGAGGATTAGGCAAGAATTTGTAAAGAGAAAGGTAATTGTTTATGCCTGCTTATATTAAAGTTATGAATCTTAACAAGGAACAAATGGCAGAGGTCGCAAAAAATACACTAAGTAATATTGCTCAAATTGCTGGGCAGGAACCAGAAAGTGAATTTCATTTTATTCATTGTTCTGACTTGATATTTGACAATGACTCGACTCCTTTTGTATACATTGAAATTTCATGGTTTGCCCGTAATATGAAGAAAATGCAAGGCGTGTCAAAATTACTGTACGATGAAATAAGTAAATATGGAAACTGCAATGTAAATGTTGTTTTTCAAGAATTAAAATTAATGGGCAACCTCTTTGAAAACGGGGAATGGTACTGGTCAAAACCAAGGAATTTCTGAGCGCGCTTTAGTGGGAAAGTTTACTAAATGCCCGACGATGAACAAAACATATTTTTAGGTTATATGTCCTGACACATTGAACTACGGAGACAAACACTATGAAAAAAGTCGGAATCATTTTATTGTCCGTTGGAATTGCGGCGTTGGTTGGAGTAATTGTTCTGGTGTTTATAATGACAAATGCCCCAGATACCAGTATCAACAATTCGGGTTTCGAGAACGGCATGACGCTGGGCTTCATTGTGCTGCCGAGCATTTCTTTGGGCGGGATAATTGCCGGAATTGTTCTTTTAATATGTAGCAGAGTCAAGAGGCATCTAAATGGCGCTTTGGGTAGCCAATTTGGTATGCTTAATCATATGTCGCAAATGATGAAAACACCGCAAGCGATTGGGACGGCAAAAGTTATCACAGTTACCGATACCGGAAAAGTTCTGGGTGCTAACCCCATCGTTTCCATTCAACTCGAAATAGCAATACCAAATCGCCCAAATTCTACATATCAAATGGAGACACAAGTACAGTCGTCAGCCATACCTCAAGTCGGAGATACTATTTCCATTGGAATTATGCCTGGACAGTATACCAACCAGTTTAACGGTCAGCAAACAGATTGGGTATACATGGGCATTGTAAAATAAGGAGATTGTTTTTATGAAATGTTCGAAATGCGGAAGTGAACGAATTGAAGAGGGTATTTGCTGGGACGCAACTGGAAGTGACTCCGGATTGCAGTATCGCAAAGTGTTTGT
>WQYY01000035.1 GCA_009780995.1 Desulfuromonadales bacterium | reverse complement strand
GGATAAAGATATTTACGGGCTGTCGCCTGAAGAGCTTAAAGATATACCGGCGGCGCCGGTAAGTCTTGAAGACGCTTTGCATGAGTTGCGGGAAGATCACGAATTTCTGCTTAAAGGAGATGTCTTTACACCTGATGTAATAGAAAAATGGATTGAATATAAAACAGAAGCGGAAATAAATCCTGTTCGTATGCGCCCAGTTCCTCTTGAATTCGCGTTGTATTATAATGTCTGAGCTTTTGAGAGAAACTTATTGCATTGAGGCATTCATTCTGATATATATACAAATCTAATTTGACGCGGGGTGGAGCAGTCTGGTAGCTCGTCGGGCTCATAACCCGAAGGTCATAGGTTCAAATCCTATCCCCGCAACCAATATATCAAAAGGAATCAGTGATTAGCTGGTTCTTTTTTCTTTTAACAGTGTTAGTTTTGGTGCATTCTGGTGCATTGTAGTTGTACGTTAGAATAAAGAGATGTTAGTACTGATCTAAATTAGGTTGACAACTTTCCTTGGATGAGCAGTTACCTATTTATTTTTGTTAATATTGTTGTTTTATTATTGTACCCAACGCTCAATAGTTTGGTGTTCAACGGTAATTTCGGCGTGGAATTTCTAAAAAGAATAACAAAGTGGTATTCCTGTCAACGATTGCAGAAAAAAGAAGAGGGTTATATTTCGAGCTCTTCTGTGTAGGCCACTCTTTAGGACTTATTTATAGTGATGGAGAAGGGTTTCATAGTTTTGAGTGGTCATCAGTCTATTGTTTGGTTCTATACGCATTCAGGTAGTTTTCAAGCAGGGTTGCATATCCCGCAAGCTCTTCAAGGCTTACAGCATAAGCTTTGATAACTTCATTTGGTGGTGAGTTAGGTTTTAGTTCCGCTAATAATGGAAGATCAGGGCGTTTTACAGCTGGTGGGGCAGGACAGGGGGTTGCTATAGGAACCTCTACCGTTTTTGGCAAGGTTGTGCAACCGCTGAGTTGCAGGCTACTTATTATGATTCCAGTAAGTATTAAAATCTTGCGCATTATTTACTCCCCATAAAACAGCCTGATTACAATCAGCCGGAACGACTTCCTGAGTTTTAGTAATGATTCTGGTTTGAATTTTGTTTGCTGCTTCAAGTGCCTGCTGCTGGGCTAATTTAATGAGTTTGTCCTGTTCATCGGCTTTCTGCTTCCAGAGGCCTATTGCTTGGTTCTGCTGCGTTATCATCTGATTTAGGGCTGTTTGCTGCGCTTCAAGTTTGTCTATTTCTAACCCTCGCATTTTTACTGATACGCTTAACCCTATGCAGAGCAATAACAAAACCCCGATAATTCCAGCAACTACCTGCAAGCCATAGGGTGAGCCTGTAATCAGTGCAGTGAGTTTATTCCACACTGTTTTTTCCTCGCTTTTGTGCTGTAGGTTTCTCTTCAGCTGCTTTATTGAAAATAGCAGTTAAAACAGTAGGCAACTTTCCAACAGATACCCCGCCAATTGTAAGACCTACAAGTACAATCCAGCTATCCGGTATGGCAGGTATAGCCCCTGTACGGTTAACAATAATAAAAGCACAGATTAAAAGGCAGATAATCACCATCAGCATTGCTACTCTGTTTGATGATGGCATTCCGTTAGTATCACTAAAGACGTTTTTAATAAATTCTATCATTTTAAACTCCTAAAACAGGCGGCAACTTGCCGCTTTTACATGGGATGGAAATTTCTTTTTTCGCTTCTATGAGCTAAAAATGGATAAAGCCTTTTTATATAGGGCTTGCCTGTCTGCTAGGCCGTTTGTGCCACCGTTTATAATCTTTGTCATGCCTGTTATATCCTTGTTATCCGCGTATTTGTTGAGGTTACGCGTTGACCAGTACCAGCATGCAGACTCCACAGCTCCTTCTTTGGTCTCCAGGTAAGAGATGACTGCCTCAAGGGTTTTACCTGTTGCGTTTGCAAAAGCTTTGTAATTGTCTTTCCCTGTGAGTTGGATTACGCCCCGGCCTCTGTATTTCCAACCGTCCCCACTGGCTTCGCTACCGTTTCCCATACGGTTGGCATATGCTCTGTTTGCTATCTTTTCGGGTTGTCTGGCGTACTGTGAGGCGATAGAGGCTGGAAAATGCTGAGGCCATGTTTTTGTAAGGGCTTCAGCGCTATAGTTTGAATTCTCTTTTACTGCTGTGAACCCTATTGATTCATGGCCACACTGAGCCAGAAATGCTGCTATTCTCAAGGTGGTATTAATGTCATATTTAGGTAAAATTGAGTTTAACGCTTTTACCCATGCAGCTGCTTCTTTATTGGTAGGGAAAAGCTTTTTAAATTGTTCTATTGTTAGTTCAGGTAGTCCGGCTGCACTCCATGTTTTAGGACCTACAATCCCATCAGGAGGAAGTCCATGAAGCCGCTGATAAGTGATTGTTGACTGCTCGGTTTTGGGGCCGAATATTCCGTCTGCTGGGGGGCTTAACAATCCTTGTTGAATAAGAAAGGTTTGCCAGGTCCTAACATTAGTGCCTTTACTCCCTCTTTTAATAAGCATGTTTTCCCGCCTTATATGCCATATCTACTTTAGTTTCCAAGGCCGCAAGCCGTTCCAATCTTTTATTTGACATATCCAATATATTCCTGTTCTGCTCCTGTATTGTCTCAAGTAGATTGTTTATGTTTTTTAGTTCATTAGAAATTACCGCGGAGTCTGTATTGATAGCGCTTATTGCTTCTTCTATTTTAGCGATACGTTCGTCATGTGCATTAATACGCCGTATAGTAGATCGCCATGTATAGCCTATCACCATCAGTATTCCGGCTACCAGGGCATAGAGAACTCGTTCGAAGACGTCTGGATAAGTGTCAATAGCGTGCGGTAAGGTATGTATGACTTGTGACGTTTGATCTAGCATTTGCTTGTGACTCCTGTAACAGACGGCAGATTGCCGCCTTTGCAGTATCTCTGTAATCTCTGTGATGTAATAATATAATTAGGCAATTTTTGAGCATTATTATTTATACTATTAAAGCCTATTAGCTTAGGTATTACCTCAGCTAATAGGAATTAAGGTATTTAAAAATCAGCTAAAACTATATTGAGTAATCGTATGATTAGGCAATATTACTATTTTTGAGATTTTTTTAGACGCCCATGTGCGTCCCCTACATAAAATCAATATTTTGTGTCTTTTGTGCTTTTCGCAGTTTAATCAGGCCACTTAATTCCCGGTAGCATGGCAATAAACTCATCAAGTGTTGGTATATCTATTTCGCTGGATAAAACTTGATTTTGAATGTCAATAGCCTTTTTCCATACTTGACTACGCCATGCTTGGACTGCTTTACCTTCTGTATTGTACTTAGGGTCAGGATCACCTATGTATGAAATAGCAGTATAAACATTGTCATATCTGTAAGGATCGGCTTGCACGACTTTGTCCATATACGCCTGAATTCCATCTGTAAGTTTTTTAAGTGCTAGTGTAGGGTCTATAGAGGTATAAGTTACTGTGAATTTATATTTCGCGTTATCCCATGTAACCTGAGAGGTTGAGCTTAGCCTATTCTCAGGAACAGGCCGAGGGATTATAGTTTTCTTTTTAGGATTGTAACCGTCACCCTGACTTACTTGTTGGGCTGTAATATCCACTAAGATTGTAGAATTTCCCTCCTCGTTAGGCGGCCAGTTAGGCATTTCGTCTGCTTCAAAAATCCAATGAACTCTATTATTTAAAATTTGCGCTATTTTCATTTCTTATCCTTATTTTAATATTTTAACTATTTTTTAGATTAACGCTTTAACTATTCTAAAAATCATTATTCAAGTATTAATTATTTGTTAAACTGGTTAAGCCATATTCTATTAATGCGTAACCATTACCACCATTGCCTCCCTGATTATTAGTGCCGCCACCAACACCAGCAATACCGATAGTAATAGAGATCGGAAATGTAACTCCTGTAAATTTTTTTCTGAGAATAGCTGCGCCGCCGCCTCCCCCTCCGCCGTAGCACTCGGTGTTCATAACAACACCACCGCCACCGCCCATTATGCCAGAACCTCCTTGGTCGCTATAATTCCATGACCCATTACCGCCATTGCCTAAACTGCCACCGCCGCCAAATAAGGCTCCACCGATACCAGTAACACCATTCTCGCCTTCTTCGTTTGTCTGCTGGTCGCCACCCTTGCCGCCGCCAGTACCTCCTGCTATCCCGCCTTGTCCATTGCGCCCACCTCCACCACCGTTTAAAGTAATAAGCCCGCCGATAACAGTCGCGCCACCAGCCCCACCAGAAGGACCGCTAGGGTCTTGTGCACTTGCCCCGCCACCACCACCGCAAGCGGTTACCCATATTTCAGTTACACCTGCCGGCAAATTCAAAGTGTATGTGCCAGGAGTGGCGTATTCAGCAAAGCCGTGAGGGGCACTTACAGGGATAGCAGGCAATGTATGTGTATGGTCTGAACGGGCTAGTGTTGTAGCTGTGCCAACTACTCCAGTGCCCCCAGATGTTAACGTTGTAGTAGTTGTCCCAAATCCAGGCATTGTATGTGTATGATCTGACCGGGCTATCGTTGTAGCTGTACCGACTACTCCGGTTCCACCGACAGTTAAAGTCGTGGTAGTCGGACCATATCCTGGTAAAGTATGTGTATGATCTTGCCTGGCGAATATGTTGGCTGTTCCACCTGCCCCTGTTGCGCCGGGTGTTAAGGCTGTAAATTGTGCTGTAGTCGCAAACGCTGGTTTATTCTGGATATATCCTTTAGCCGTGGTGTTTGTTTCGTTCCAATTTGCCTGAACCTGTCCGCCTGTGGCATTATTAGCGGCTGCCTCGGCTTTGTCAACATAGCTCTGTAATTCAACTTTTGTTTTGTCAACAGTCTCCTGAGCTGCGAGTGTAGAGGCGTCATCTGCGGCAGTGGTGGCTGTTTCCGTCATGTACTCGGCAAGGGTGTTCATCTGGTCCGGTAGTTTATACATATGGGCCACACAGCTATCAGCGGCAGATATAAACCGTGGCGGAGTCATTTGCCTGTTAGGGGCTTCATCAGGAAATGGCTCTATTTTTGGGATATTATTATTGTTTGGCATAAAATCTCCTTTTTTCTATTCAGATCGGGCGGCAGATTGCCGCCCCTACATTATGTTAAGCCTTCAATCTCTATAGATAGTATTGAATAGGTCATGTATTGCACTTCAACAGAAAAATCTTTATAAAAGCCGTAAATAATAGAGCAACCAAACTCATCAGCCCCTATATAAAGAATCAATTCAGCCCTGTAACCTGCTAGCAGGTTATACACCTGAGTAACCTGACCATTATCAACTTCAAGTGTTGCGGATTCTTTTTTATTGTAGCTTCGGGGCTGAATAACATAGTTGCCCCAGGCGTCTCGCGTTTTAATTGAATAATCCTGAATTCCCATATTTAGGCCGTATTGTGTAAGGCCTATCTCTCTGCTATGCCCCATTACAAGGCTGCCGCAGGCTACTGTATAGCCCGGGTCTTTAAGAATAATTCTTATTGTAGGGTTGGTATAAAGGGGGAGGTTGCCTATAACGGTGTCAGGCTGTCTCTCAATAGGTTCGTAAAAATACATATACCAGTTGTTTATTCCGTTATCCGATATTAACGAGGTTGTACTGTCATAAACAACTCCGTCCTGAGTTGACATAATTATTCTGGCAGAGGCGGCAGAGGTGTTTAACAGGGCAATAGTGTCAATTAGGCCGGTTGCGTCGATTTCAACTTCTATTTCGTCTTCGGAGATAGCCTGGCTCCCCACGGATTTATCAAACATTCTGAAACGGTTGGTTGACCCCAGGTCAGCCCACCAGTCAATGGTGTCTTCAGAAGGGGTGTTCCATATATTATCATCCTGGAGTGATTCATAGATTGTATGGTTGTATATAACTCTGTCACTATCTGTATAAACTGTGGCTGAGTTAAAAACAGGATAATCATTTTCAGGGATATTGCTGAAACCAAGTGTTTCAGGGGTTATTTCAAAAGGGCGTACTATAATCATTTCAATCCTCCCTTACCTGTGAATAATTCCTCACAGAGGCACAGAGATAAACCAAAAAACCCGCTTAAACCGCGAAAAACACGAAACAGACGAAAAGATAACCACCCCGCCCTTCGGGCACCCCTCCATAGAGGGGAATTAACTTCACTCTTCACTCTGCACACTCCACACTGGTTCATTGATTCACCACCTCGGCCTCTCTTTCAGCTGGAAGGCCTTCTTTATCCCACTTATCAATAGTTTCTGAAGTTTTCCGGTTATGCTTAATATTGGTTACGTTTTCTGCCTGCTCTTCAGATCTGTGTTTCTTCAACAGCTCAATTAAGTTCCTTTCAAACCCGTCAAGCTTACTAATTACTGCATTATAGCTGTCAGCAGCTCCGGACGTTCTAATCTGTATTCCGTATTTCTGTAAATAACTAGTCGCCTGTGAATCAATAATGGCCTCATTTCTATGGATATTTGCTACCATGTCATAAGGAACACCGCTTGTACCAAGAGCAAAGCTGGGGAGCTTGGAAGTATCAAGGATTCCTGTTGAGTATGCCCCCTGCGCGGCAAGCTGAATGGCGTTGACTATTGCCAGTGCGTCTTTATGTGCCTGGTCAACTGCTGAGACATGAATTAATAGTTGTTGATCTACTGAAGCCTGGAGATTAAGGGTTGCCGCATATTGAGCCTGTGCCTCCGCTAGTGCATCAGCTGCTGCCTGGACTGCATTGGCATTTGATTGATTGAGAGCATCAAGCTGCTCTTGCAACAATGCTGCTTGCGCGTCTGCTTCGCTTACTTTTGCGTCAGCCAGCCCTTGTGCTTTTGTAAGGGTATTTATAACTCTTTGGTATTCTGCTTGATAAGAATAGGCGTCTGAAGCCCCATCTTTGGCGGCATCAATATATTTTTGAGCCAGATCACCGAGGGTTTTAGCTGCCTCCGCATCTCCACCCATTGTGGCCAGAGCTGATTTGTTAAACTCATTTCTGGCCTGTAACATTTTGGTAACAGGATCTACATTGGCGTCACCGCTCTTGAGGGCTTCAATGGCTTTTCCTATATTGTCAGATGCTGATTTCCAAGCGTTGGAGAGGTTATTTGCTGTTGTCTGCTGATCTGTTAATAAGGCCTTATCGTAGGCTTTCTGAGCCTCTATCATCTTATCATAGGCTGCTTGCTGGATATCAGAGAGTTGTTTGTTATATTCAGCTTCTTGCACTGTAACCAAGTCGGCAATGTCAAGGCCATTTACCCGTGCGTCAGCAAGCTCCTGCTCTTGCTTGATGAGGGTACTCAATAAATCAGCTACGTTGCTGTCCATTGTATTCCCTGTAACTTTCAAAGCTCTTACCTGCAGATCATTTGCGAAATTAACCCGGGCGTCTTCAAGATCTTTAACGATGTCAGCGAGTTGTTTGTTATATTCTAATTGTTGAACAGCCAGGAGTTTAGTGACATTCAGCCCTTTATCACGGGCATCTTGTAACTCTTGCTCTTGCGAAACCAACAGATCATAAATTGTTTGTGTATTTGAATTGCCGGTGGCGTCAAGGGTTCTGCTGATAACGTTTTGGTCAAGTTCGCGCTGGTTTTTAACAAGGTCCTCGGCTGTTTTGTAGATATTTCCTGCCGCGTCACTAATGGAGACCAGCGCCTGAAATGCCTGCTGCCCTGCTGCTGTGGTCAGGTCAAGGCCGTTTACCAATGCCTGGAATCCCTCACGGGTAGCTGGCATGGTTTTACCTAGCTCGTTAAAGACGATATTTACTTGTCGCTGGTCGTCAATCAACTTCCTGGCTGCTTGCTGGCTATCCGTGTACATGTTTGAAAAATAGTTATCAACGGCGGAGGTGAATTTATCTATGTTGCCAAATAGCTGTACAAGATTATACGCTGCATCAGCCCCTTGAAGTGTTGCCGGAATTAACTGACCGCCTAATTTATAGACCTTTTCATTAACCCCTTGCAGAGATGTGGAAAGCCGGACTAAAGCGTCAAAAGCGTTTTCACCTACAAAGGCAAAATCTTTCAGCCCTTCCACATTCTTAGCCATGGTATTGGAAACACTACTAAGCCACTTTTCAAAATCTTTTTGGATATCTTCCGGCTTCCTTCCGCTTGTTTTTATCTTGGTTGGAGCAATGTTAACGAGACTCCAGTCCATGCTTGTACCCATAGCTACAACAGCATGATTTATCGTGCCGGCTATCTGATCTATAGCGTACTGCATGGTTTTTTGAACTTGTGGGTTATCGGTGTAGTTTGTCCATTTCTTATCTGAAGAGAACAAGCCGCCGGATTTCTTCCAGTCTTCGTAGTCTTGGGCTGTTACAGTGCTACCTTTAACACCCAGACTTATGCCACGTGCAGTTACGGAAGTGGCTCCGCCAAAGATAGCGTTAGTTACTGTGCGGAATAACCCGTCTGCATTACCTGCGAAACTTTGTGACATAATGGTTGAAAATAGCCCTGCAGGATCAATTCCTTGTGTTGGCAGCGTCCCCATCAACATAGTCAAAGGAGAGCCCTCTTTGAAAAGATCTGTCATTTTTGTAAGGCCGTCCGCTACTTTGTCAATGGCAATAGAGGCGTTTTCCATACTATTTGCAATACTTTGCAACTGATCCTGTGATTGAGAGTCACGCAGAGAGGTTGTTGGGCCGGCCATCTTACTGCCTACGCCACCGGCTGAACCGCCCTTGAAACTGCCGGGCGGAGTTACGGAAGTGTCACCGCCACCAAAAGAAGTTGAGGCTATTTTGGCTATATTGATCGCACCCATTACCCCAACAATGGCGGCTCTGGCCCATGCAGATGGTAAATGTCCATCAGGTGGGGCGAACTGCGCCATTATGCCACTGGCGGTGCTCATAATCGCCGCTGCCAGGTTATAGCTTTTGGCTGTCTCAAACCCACTGCGGCTGGTCTGGTCCTGGGCCGCTGCCATACTGGTGAACATATTAGCGACGCCTTCGCAGTACATACTGGTCATTGCCAGACCACTTACTGTCTCATCTTTCTTGCTGTCCGTGTTCTCTTGAGTGGAGGTCTTAATTTGGGCGGATAGGGCTTTATCAAAAAAGGAGAGTTGCGGATAGGTTTTTTCCGCGGACTTCAAAACATCTGTCCAACCTTGCTGTGCTGCATTTGACTGGGCTTTATTGCTCTTCTTCAGCCGGTCTTGCTCTAATCCAAGAATGTGCTCATTCAACCTCTTTGCGTCTTCAGATTTTTCTCCATTGGCAGCTTTTTCCATATCAAGAACTTTTTGGATTTGCTCTATCTCTTGGTTGTAGCGGTCTTTCATACGTTCTATCTCTTGGATAAATGGATCTTCCGCCATGCAGGCATTGGGGTTGGAATCATTGCCTAGCGCTGCCTTTAACTTTTTTGTGGCATTTTCAGTTGCTTCGAGGTCCTTCATTCTATCCTCTAACAACTTTTTTGCTGATGTTAGTGAAGCTTGTACCGGGTCTTCTGATTTCTGATTATTACCGTCTGTTCCGCTGCTGCCACTATTTTGATTATTATTTTGGGCGGGCTGTTTTTGAGAATTGGCTGACTGTTTTTGATAATCACTTAACTGCTTAAGATAATCAGCTAACTGCTTTTGATAACCGGCTAATACCTTTTGATTAGATGCCGCCTTGCCTCCCATACTATTGATCGCAGCCCCAAGGGCATTGTAAGCGGTAGCCAAAAAAGTGACATCTTTAGCCAATTCAGTCGGCTTAAAGAGGTTAAAGGAGCTTATAGCCTTTGTAAGAGAGGAAGATAGTAAGTTTAATTTCCTGATAAGCAAATCGAGAGAACTATGTGCCCCATTATTGGAGCCTTTCAAAATATCAAGAGAAGAAGAAGCCCCGCGGGCAGAGTTTGAAACGGAACTAAAGCCCCTGGAAAGCTTGTCAAGGCCGCTCTGGGTTTCAGAAACTCCTGTTGCAACAAAATCAACCTTTATCTGTGCTCCTGTAGGCATTCCACTTCTCCTTAACAGACTCTAAATATGAAGAGCGTTCTTTCTCTTCAGATCCGTAGTAACCGCAAAACAGATCATCAAGTTCTCCACAAAAATAAAAAAGAGACTCTTTGATCTCAGGATCATTAATTTTAAAAAAATCACAAAACTGAGAAATAACTCCGATTGGGATAGGCAAGGGAATACCCTGATCGTACCCCCTAGACCTCCCCATATCTACCCAGCAGTTAAAAACCCACTGTAAATAACTTGAAAGTTGAGGTTCATTTCGGAAAGCTTCAGGGTATTCCCCTTTAATAGCTTTCCAGTCTTCCAGTTTTTTTCTTTTGTCTTTTCCTCCCCACTCCAACTTATGTAGCAGGGAGAATATCAGTTTCCCGTTTCTACATCACTTCTAACCGCAAACAACTTCATGTTGTAAGCGACATTAACAATATCTCTCCATATCTCAGGACGTTGTTCCATGACATTTTGGAAATTCTCGACGGTCAGGGGTTCATCCTCACCCCAAGCGAGAACAATCCCGCCTCTGACAAAAACTTCCTGAAGAAGCTTGTCAGATTCTGTTTCAGACATGCTCCCCTGAGCTATCTTTCTTTCATAAGGTTTCATAAAGGAGGCGCGGTAATTATTAAAATGCCTGTTTGAAGCTCCCGCGTACCCAACAGTAATCCATCCGACGATATCTCCGGCATCATTATAGAATTCAACTTTATGCCCGCTTTTTAACTTCTCATTATCAGCTGTATAGCTTTCTAAAAGCCCCATACAAAAATTCCTTTCTAGGTGTTATTCCCCTCTGTGGAGGGGTGCCCGTTAGGGCGGGGTGGTTTATGTCGGGGCGTCCAGTGTGCGCCCCCTACAACGGGCGGCAGGTTGCCGCCCCTACATTAAAACCGGTTACGGCATTGGATTTAACAGGTTATGAAGTGCGCTGTTTGAATGTTTAATAGTTACAATACATGCGGACCCCTTGCCTGCCGGATCATCTCTTAAAAAAGCGTTAAATTCGCAATCAATCATAACCCCGCCATCATCTTTGATATCAGGGGTTTTCTTGGAAATATTTACTTCAGGGAAAAAGGTTTCCATAGACTCATTTCCTAGTTTACCGCTGCCATCTCCGTTCTGGTCTGTTAGCTTAATAGAAACGACCTCTCTCTTTTCAGCCATTTCCAACAACTCCATGTTTTCAAAAAGGGCGGTAAAACTCCCTTTTATAGTCCCTTTGCCAACCGGTATCCCCTTTGAATATCCGCCGCTACCGATAATAGGCTCGGAAGGGTTTGCGGTGCGTTCGCTGTCAAATTTCGCACTGGCGATAATGCCGATAGAAGCGTTATTAACCAAAACGTCACCAAGCTTTGCGTTGAATGGCGTATGCCCCATGTCAACAGGTGTAGAATCGCAGGTTGTACCCTTGGCAGGAAGATCACGGCAGCCCGGGGCATCAAATGAGATGTCAATAGGACCTACTGCCTTTCTGTCATAGCTGTATTTTCCTATTTTGTGTCCTGTGAATGCGAAATACTGAGGGGCTTCAAGGTCGGTAAACCCTTTTTCAAACCAGAGATAGTCATCATATTTACTGAGAGTGATAACTTCTGTATAAACTCCCTGTCCATCAGCAGCACCGCTTGTACACTTTCCAAAGTGCTGTTTAATCAGTAACCCCATCTGATAGGAGAGTTCACTGCTGAATCCGCCTGCGATTTTATTTGCTCCGTCCATTCCCTGAGTGGGGTTTGGGTTAGAACGTAAAACATCGGAAGCATTCTCATCCTGGGTGGCTCCAAAGCTTTCACCACCTTTGTAATAAAGTACAATTCCTTCTGCAGCTTCTGGAATTTTCCAGGGGTCTTGAGTAATCCCGTAAATCAATCTGGCGTTAGCGCCTGTTGCCTGTCTATCCATTTTCTCCTCCTTTTACATTTTCCGGTTTTTCATTAATTTCCGGATTTTTATTAATTATCGGGCGCACAGTGTGCGCCACTACACTCTTTAATTCCCCTCTGTGGAGGGGTGCTCGTTAGGGCGGGGTGGTTACATGCCCCACCTGTCAGTCCTGTAACTAACCTGTACAACCAATTCCGCCGCGGGCAGTACTTCATCTACCTGATTCATTTCAATTTTTCTGGAAAGTGGGACAATATCAAAAACAAGCCCTCCGAGGGTAATGTCACGGCCAAGAGCGGCCAGCATATCAGCCATAAGAGGGCGAACAGAGTCTATATCAGTTAAAGCAACAAAAATGGTAAGAACGATTTTAAGTAGATGATCCTCATATCCTACAACTTGACTTTGAACCTTGGCTTCAGTGTCTGCTACAAGGACAGCAGGGCACTCTTCAACAGTGAAAGGGAGAGTCTGTAACGGGGTAACAGTAACAACATTGCATTGGCAGGTATGCAGGCGCCCGTCAGAAAGTTTAAATTCAACTCCTTGCTTAATGTCTGAGATAACCCCGACAATTTTATGGACAATCTGAGTCTGTTTATCCTGTGTATTCATTATCAATCCTTCTTATCTGTCCTGTATCAATCCTGTTCCAGATCGATGGAGCAGGGGAGGGGGGTAACTGGTAGGCAGATTTTCCTGTTATAAAAACAGATGAGCTCTCCATCTATCTCATTGCATTTAAATTTATTCTGTTTAAAAAGAGTAGACAGGTTCAAAAATTTGATAGCAGTTTTTAATAGCGGTCTTTTTATTAAGTTATTGAGTATCTATTTTTTGACCTGTACTTTTGGAATGAATTAAATCATGGGAAAGATTGGAAATACACCCAGCTCAGCGGGTATAACCTAGTTCAGCCAGTTAAAATAGTGTGGAGTGTTAAAACCAGTGTGGAGTTTGGAGTGTGGAGAGTGAAGTTGAATTCTTGTAGGGGCGCACTGTGTGCGACTGATAAAAAGATTGAACCGCTAAATACGTGAAAAAAACATAAACCACAAGGGACACAAAGGCTCGCACAAAGAACACAGAAAAATAAAGGATTTAAATAGCGTACTTTGTGAAAATACTTTGTGAACTTTTGGTAAAAAAATTTAAAAAATAAGTTTTGCTTTTCTCTGTGCCCTCTGTGTCTCTGTGAGAAACTTAGATAAGGTGTCGCTTTATAATATTGCCTAATCCTACAAATATGTAGTAGCATTTTAGTTAATTTTTCAACGCATTAAGACCTATGAGCTGTGGTAATACCTGAGCTCATAGGTTTTAGTAGTATAGATTGCAATGTTCAAAAAATTGCCTAATTATACATTATACTCACTAGTTTCATAATGAAGAGGTAATGAATGTTTCTATTCAGGTTTTGAGTTAAATTGTATATCTTGCTCTATTTTCTTTCCATCTCTCATATAAGTGATTTCGACTTTCTGACCTTCATATTTTTGCTCCAAGGATTGAAAACTTTGGACATCATGCACATCAATATCATCAATTTTTATGATAATATCTCCTTTTAATAACCCAGCTTTATAAGCAGGAGAGCCTTTTATGACATCTGAAACTATAATCCCCTTATTCTTCAATTGGTTTCGTTGTTCATCATTTAAATCGATTACCTGCATACCCAAAATTGGAGGTCTAGTATTAAACTGTATTTCTTTCTCCATTTCTTTTCCATCTCTTATGAAAATGACATTGACTTTCTGTCCGTCATATTTTTGCAAGGCTGAGTCATAACTTTTGGCATCGTACAAGTCAATATCACCGATTTTTCTGATAATATCTCCTTTCAAAAAGTCAGCTAAATAAGCAGGAGAACCTTTTACAGCAGATAAAACTATAACACCTTTATTGCTGTCTAATTCTTTTCGTTGTTCATTGTTTAATTCTTTTACCGATAAACCAAAAATTGCAGGTTTATAGTTAAACTGTACTTCTTCAGTTCCATCTCTCTTGTTAAACTGTATCTCTTTCTCTGCTTCCATTCCATCTCTCATGTAAATGATATTGACTTTCTGGCCGTTATATTTTTGCTCGGCGTATTGGAAAGTTTGGGCATCGTACAAGTTAATATCACCGATTTTTCTGATAATATCTCCCTTTAATAAATCAGCCATAAAAGCAGGAGAACCTTTTATGACAGCTAAAACTGCAACGCCCTTATTACTATTTAATTCTTTCCGCTGTTCATCGTTTAAATCAATTACCTGTAGACCCAAAATTGGAGGCTTCAATTTTGCCCAGTACGATGCGTAAAAGTCATATGTGTTGTAAGTATATGGCTCATAGATAGTTTTGTAATGAATTTGGTTGCCATGAGTATAGGTTCTAACTATTGGCATTGTACCAGTTTTAGTACCAGTATATTTGCTATAACAGCAGACAACAATCTCAGCATGAATATCCTTTCCATGCTTCATCGCGTTAGAATCATACTCATACCTTGCATTAAATGAAGAAAAACCTAAAAGCAAGTAGCCATCCTCTAACATAAGCTGATTGTCTTCATCGCTATTTTTACCTTTTAGCGTCTTTGGCTCAAACTGTTTAGGCTCGTCATTATAAGGTATGACATCAGGGTTTGTTGTAACATCAATTCCACCAGTCCTATCATGGTAGTATTCAGCGTAGCCGTTTCCCCCCATCGTTGTACAGCCGGCAGCGATAAGCATTAACAGCATTACCATTACAACCTTAGCAATTTTCATACGTAAAGCCTCCGTTTGCAAACAATTAAAAGCGACATTTAAATATCATGATAATTGATAAACATCAATATGGTTCTAGAGGGGGGAGGCTGAGATCAGAACGAGATAAATATGACATAAAGTTATCTTAAACATGTTAAATGTTAAGTATTGTCTTGACCTTATTATATGTTTTTAGTAATAAGGCAACGTAAATTATAAGTTTGTATTTTTTACTACAGAGGGAGGGAAGAATGAAAACTTGGAAGCTATTGGTAGTTGCCTGTATGACAGCGGTTCTGTTCGATTGTGGCGGAGGTGGTGGTGGAGGCGGTAGTGAAAACAATGAGCCGGCATCGCAGGTAACTGTGAGTACTCTTGCAGGAAGCGGTACGCCAGGTTTTGCCGACGGTACAGGAGCAATGGCACAGTTCTACGTGCCCATAGGCGTAGCAGTTGACGCTGGCGGCAATGTATATGTGGCGGACTCATATAACAACCGTATCCGTAAAATCACCCCAACAGGTGTGGTGAGTACCCTTGCAGGAAGTGGCGCATACGGTTTTGCCGATGGGACAGGAACTGCGGTGCAGTTCAAGAATCCCCAAGGCGTAGCAGTTGACGCTGTGGGCAATGTATATGTGGCAGATACTCTTAATAACAGTATCCGCAAAGTCACCCCTGCAGGTCTGGTGAGTACCCTAGGGGTTACCGATGGGACGACAGGAGCTGTGATGCTGTTTAATTATCCCACAGACGTAGCAGTTGACGCCGCGGGCAACATATATGTAGCAGATTATAGTAATAACAGTATCCGCAAAATCACTCCAGCAGGTGTGGGGAGTACCCTTGCAGGGAGCACGGCAGGTTTTGCCAACGGCGCTGGAGCAACAGCGCGGTTCAATAATCCAGCAGGCGTAGCAGTTGATACCAACGTATATGTGGCAGATCAAGGTAACAACAGTATCCGCAAAATCACCCCAACGGGTGTGGTAAGTACCCTTGCGGGCGGGTTCAAGAATCCCCAAGGCATAGCGGTTGACGCCGAGGGCAACGTATATGTGGCGGATACTGAGAACTGCCGCATCCGCAAAATTACCCCCGCAGGCATGGTGAGTACCCTTGCAGGATCTATATGTGGTTTTGCCGACGGCACTGGTTCTGAGGCGGAGTTCTACCAGCCCACAGGCGTGGCAGTTGACGCTGCGGGTAACGTATATGTGGCAGATTTTGGAAACAGCCGTATCCGTAAAATAACGGTGAAGTAGAGAAAGCAAAAGGGTAAAAGCCTGTGAACCCAGGGTGTACCTGAGCTTATAGGCTTTTTAATTTGTTTAAGCTCTACAGACTATTAATTTGTTGGGGGAATCCTGGGGACAGTATATTTAATTATTTAAGGCTTGTTACGAATTAAGTATACTGTCCCCAAAACACCCGGTAATGCATACTTCTATTTAGGCATAGGGTTAAACTGTATCTCTTTATCCATTTCTTTTCCATCTCTTACGTAAATGACATTGACTTTCTGTCCGTCATATTTTTGCAAGGCTGAGTCATAACTCTTGGCATCGTATAAATCAATATCACCAATTTTTTTGATAATATCTCCCTTTAAAAAATCGGCTAAGTAAGCAGGAGAACCTTTTACGGCAGATAAAACTATAACACCTTTATTACTGTTTAATTCTTTCCGTTGTTCATCGTTCAACTCCTTTACCAATAAACCAAAGATTTCAGGTTTATAGTTAAACCGAATTTCTTCCGTTCCATCTCTTTTGTTAAATTCTATTTCTTTCTCCGTTTCCATTCCATCTCTCATGAAAATGACATTAACTTTCTGACCTTTATATTTTTGCTCGGCATATTGGAAAGTTTGAACATCGTACAGGTTAATATCGCCGATTTTTCTGATAATATCCCCTTTTAATAAATCAGCTCGAAAAGCAGGGGAATCTTTCATGACAGCTATAACTGCAACACCCTTATTACTGTTTAACTCTTTCTGTTGTTCGTTGCTTAAATCATTTACCTGTACGCCTAAAATCAGAGGTTTCAATTTTGCCCAGTACGATGCATAAAAATCATACAAGGCAGTAGAATGATATGTGCCGTCTACGTCTGTATAATCATACTCTACAGTATTGGTATATCGGCTGTAACAGCAGATAACAATTTCGGCATGAATATCCTTTCCATGACTTACAGCGTTGCCATAATTCCACCACATCATGTCATTGAATGAGGAAAAACCTAAAAATAAGTAGCCATCATCTAACATACGTTGATTGTCCTCTATTGCATTAGCATTGCCTTCGGATTTAATCAACTTAGGCTCGCCATAATAAGGTACGACATCAGGATTTATTGTAATATCAATCCCGCCAGTCCTGTCATGGTAAGATTTAGCAAAGTCGTTCCCAAGTATCATCGTACAACCGGCAGCAAGAAGCATTAACAATGCCACTGTAACTTTAGCGACTTTCATATGTAAAACCTCCGGCTGGCAAATAATTAGAAACGATATTGAAATATCATGGTAATTAATAAATATCAACATGGTTTTGTAGAGGACTTAAGCCAGAAGCTAGGATTCCGCAAACCCGGTGAGCGCCAAAGTAACTCTCATCAAGTTATCTTAAACCTTTTTATATATTAATTAAGTGTAAGTATTTGCTTGACTTTTTATACCTTTTGGTTAAAAAGGAACATTAAATCGTAAGTTTATATTTTTTAATACAGAGGAAGGAAGGATGAAGACTTGGAAACTATTGGTAGTCGCATGTATGACAGCGTTTCTGTTCGGTTGCGGCGGAGGTGGCGGTGGTGACAACAGTGGAACAGATGAACCGCCGACAATATCTAACGCATTTATATCACCTGCGGTAGCGACTTACTATCAAGGCGGCGGAACAATCAACGTTAATTTAACTATGAAGTTTACAGACAGTGGCGGCAACGTAAAGTCCTTCACTCTGAACATCTATGATGTAAATAATAGTCAACTTTCAACTAATACCTACCCTATTAGCGGGATATCGGGAGTTACAAACGGAACCATAAGTGGAGTAGTTACTATACCGACAACCACAATCGGAAACTATACATGGAAAATATTTGTTACCGATGCAGCCTCACATAAATCAAACATTCTCAATGGGTCTTTCGACATTATCACTTCGCAAATGACTCAATCCTCCGCCACTGCATT